>JBILIY010000077.1:0-5990 GCA_044368815.1 Crocinitomicaceae bacterium | reverse complement strand
TATTTTCTCGGTGATACCATGAGTAATATTGCGGTTGATGTTCCAATTGAAGCCTATTGCAACCTGGGGAAAATTGAGTTTGATCCAAAGGTCGTAGCACAAAAAGGGGTTAAGATAACGCCGAAAGCAACCATTAAATTTGGTGAAATTCCAGTAGAGGAACTTACAGCAATGGAAATCAAGCGAAGTCCGGTGAAGTTTGATGTGAAGGCACTTGTAACTACCATGAGTTCCGAAGTAAAATTATCCGAAGATGGTGAACTAATGTTTCGCGGAGCTCGAAAAGGCGATATGATTTACGTTTTGGATGGGATTAAATCAAATGAAGTGTTTAATGTGCCAAGTTGCTCCATTGCTCGTATGATGGTTTACACCGGAGGTTTGCCGGCCAAATATGGAGATACACTTGGAGGAGCCGTAATTCTAGAAACGAAAAGTTATTTTGACTTATACCGCCAATGGCAAGCCGAAAACGCCGAATAGTTATTCATAAAATGCTAATTTAGTCTCCATGAAGCATATCGGATTAACGGGAGGCATTGGTTCAGGAAAGAGTTTTATTGCTCAAATCATTGAACACATGGGTTATCCGGTTTATTATTCCGATGCACGTGCTAAAGAATTAACGAAATCAAATCCAACAATTAAAATGGGTTTGATTTCGCTTTTTGGAGAAGAAGTATTTGAAGGAAATCAACTAAATGCCGAACTTATTTCTTCTAGAATTTTCCATGATGATGAGCTTCTAAAACAAGTAAATGAACTCATACATCCAATTGTCCGAGCAGACTTTGAAAATTGGGTTTTAAATCAAAAATCGGCACTCGTTTTCAATGAAGCGGCAATTCTCTTTGAAACTGGAGCCTACCGAAACTTTGATGCCACAATACTTGTTTGTGCGCCGACGGAATTGAAAATTCAACGTGTCATGAAACGTGAAAATTGCTCAAAAGAAGAAGTTATGACTCGAATGAGTAAACAATGGTCGGACGAAGATAAAATGAAATTAACAGATTATTCTATTCTAAACGATAACCAAACCCCTATTTTAATTCAGATTGAAGAGATTATTAATAATCTTTTCTCTAAGCAATAAATTTCATATCTAACACCATTAGTATTATATATTTAATATATTTGTGATATATAATTACACACTTATGTTAGGCGCTATTCCAAACCCAAAGAAAAACATTACGATTGATTTTCCGATTAAAAAGTTAAAGGATACGATTCTTTTTATTCCATTAACGAAGGATAAAAAATATAAGTTCACATCAAAAAATGATGTACTGAGTCTATACACGTTCGAAGCCACAGAACTTTTAAGCTTGGGTGTTTACATTGATATTTCGCTTTCTGAAGTAAGTGAAAATAAAACGTCAATCGAAATCGAGATTAGAAGAAAAGTTGGTGCATTTGATCAAGCCCATGAAGTTTCAAATGCGAATCAACATATTACAAAAATTCTCGAATTAATCAGTCTTTGCGTCAATTTAACTGACGAAAAAATTGCTAAGCTTAATGAGAATGCTACCAACATCAACAACCAACAAAAAAATAATAAAGGCTGTTCCGTAATTATTTTGCTTATACTTGGAAGCGGTGCAACAGGTTTAGGGCTTATTCTATTTTCTTAGCGTTAAAATCATAGCACAACAAATTTCCTGGTATTTTTAAAACTCGTTAATAAACCAATTTAATCGAAAAGGTCTTGTTTTTGTCCAAATAGGTAGAGCATTCTTCAAAAGTTGGAACTGACAAGCGAGGGCGAATATTGTTTGAAAAGGCGTAAGCTTCTGTCGGAATTCCTATAAAATTTTTGTCACACACTTTATTGTTGTTTTCATCGTGAAAGAGACAAATCGCGTATTTTCCCTGGTCTAAATTTTTGAATTCGTGCGTCAAAGTTGAGTTATCTGGATTAATGCGAACCAAGCGAAACGTTTGTCCAACCTTTGCAAATTTCTTCGGGTCCTTATATAATGCCAATTCGATTTCACCCTTGTAATTTTCAATTCCCGTTACCTTAACAGTCAACGAATATTGCTTCTGAGCAAAGCTAATTCCAACGCATACAAGCATAAAAATTGAGAAAATCAAACGCATATTTTAAAAATCAGTTTTAAAAATCTTATCCATCCAACTGAAAGTTGAAGAGTAATTACCTGTCAATTTCGCGTGGTGATCGTCATGATGTTTGGTTTTACTGATTAATGGGAACTTACTCAAAATCGGCAATTCCAAATCACTGTGAATATGTATTTCATGGAGATTTCTCAGTAATCCAAAAATCCAAAACGAATAAATATTTAGCGGCATAAAAATGAAAATAGCACCAAAACCAATAACTGGACCAATTGCACCAATCATCCATTCTAGTGGGTGAGCATACAAATACTCCAAAGGAAAAGGCGTTATTGCGCGATGGTGAATCGAATGGACGTGTTTCAATAAAAACTTGTTTTCATGCAAATAACGATGATATGTATAAAACCATAAATCGTCAAGAATAAATGCGATTAGAACCTGGACAGGAATTACCCACCAAGCAGGCCAAGAAGTTTCAAAATAATCAAACATCATGTAGGCTCCAAAAGCAGATAATACAATCAACGTTACCAAATTAAATAGAAACAAAGGCATCCTACTCCAAAAAAGACCTGATTTGTAGGGTTTAGACTGAATTCGGTATTTCGCGAACAATTTTGTATTCAAAACCAAGTAGCTGTAAATAAACCCAAATGCGTTGGATGCAATCAATAACGAGACTGTCCCCCACGCTGCTGTTGATGCGGTCATGATCTTAATGCAAAGAGGTTATACATATACGTATGTTCCAGTCCAACTTCTCTTTCTGCATGAAGACGGGTGAAACCTTTGGACGTAAGTAATTCTTTAGTTTTATCCAATCGATTATCGATGTCGTGCACCTCAATGACCATGGATTTAATAATAGGCCAATGTTTATCATCGATTCCTTGAAGTACTGCCCATTCAGCGCCTTCACAATCAATTTTTAATAAGTCTATTCGATCTAAATTTTCTGAATCTATGATCTCTGAAAGCGGTTTGAGTTCACAATCAACTTGTTTACTACCCTTAACCAATTGTTTGGCAATAATTCCAGCAAAAATCGGCGGAATCAACTTCATCCATTTCATGCCTTCTGGTGGATTTTTCATCGTTCCTTTTACTGCATCGCGAAAAGCCGTTGGATTTTCATCCCATTGTTCAGGGTGTAAAGTTGAAAGAGCTGGAGTATTTGGGAAATAAGTAAATGTAGCGCTATCTGGTTTATCCGAAACTCCACAGCGGAGCACTTTGATTCGATTATTTGCTATTTCAGTTGCATTTTTTTCAAGTACATCCGCAATATCTGGAATCGGTTCAAAACAATAGGCTTTTACATTCGGCCCTTTTTGAATGGCACGAACGCCAAAAACACCAATATTTGCTCCTACATCAAAAACTACATCTCCATCATTTATTACAATTCCATGCTGCAAATAACCTTCCACATGGTGATCCAACATTTTTGCTTCGGGCTTACGCAAACAGTAAACCTCGGTGCCATCAACTAATTTTGTTTTTGTCATAATCCAATTCTAAAGTTAGAAAATTTAAACCAATGAAACTCTTTAAGAACGTTAAAACACAAAATTTCTATTTTTGACACTGCAAATTTTACTAATGAAACAAAAGTCAATCGGAATTTTAATAACTAAAAAAGATTACTCTGAAAGTAGTTTGATTCTTTCCTTTTACACAGAGGAATCAGGCTTGATCTCATTTATTTTCAAAGGTGCAAAAAAAAAGAAACTACCTATTTTCTACCTTGGAATTTATGAAATAACTTATTTTAAAAGACCTGAATCAAACCTTGGAATAATACAATCCATTGATTCTGCTGTGGTATTGACAGACATTTTTACAAATCCACAAAAATTGATTTTGAGTTTTTTTTTAGTAGACGTCTTAAAAGAGACATTAAAAATAGAACAACCTGATGCTCGCATGTTTCACTTCATTAAACAACAAATATTGGAACTGGAAGTACAAGGAAATTTATTTCATTTTCCAATTTACTTTTTAACCGAACATATTCAAAATTTGGGTTTTTCTCCGATTATCGATGATGAAAATCCAAAAGGATTTGATTTAAAGTCGGGGAGATTTACGCAAGAACAAAGCGATTATGATGTTACAGTAATTAAGCTTCTTCATTCAGCCTTTATCAAAATTCCAGTAAATTACGATAGAAATACAAGCCAAAAAGCACTTATCATTCTTATGGATTATTGTAAAATACACCTGCCGAACTTTAATGTGGATAAATCCTTAAACGTTATCCGTGATACATTGTATGTGTAAAAATCAATTAATGAATTAATATTTGTAAAAAATTATTTACTTTTAGGTCATATTATTAACTTAAAAATCTTTTAATTATGAGAAATTTTTTAATTCTAGCTTTTATGTTTTTTTCCGTTGGATTAGCTAAAGCACAATATTTATCGGGACCAAACGGAAAATGGGAATGGGATGGTAAGTATGTAAAAAACTACAACAATAGTAGTATCAAATGGGAGTATGATGGTCGCTACATTAAAAACTACAATAACTCAAGCAACAAGTGGGAATGGGATGGACGCTATTTGAAAAACTATAACAATTCAAGCAACAAATGGGAGTGGGATGGTCGTTACCTAAAAAATTACAACAATAGCAGTCAGAAATATGAATTGCCTTCTGGAGCACCTGTTCCTGTTTGGGCGGTTGTTTATGGAATTATAAATTGATTCTTTTTAATTTTTTGGCATAACAATTGATATTTTATTGTCGATTTAAACTTATCTATTTTGAAAAAATTGTTTTTGATTTGTTCCATGTTGCTTTGGTTTAGCGGCTTAGAAGCACAAACATTAAATGGCCCCCATGGAAGATGGGACTGGGACGGAAAATATGTAAAAAACTCAAATAATTGGAGCATCAAATGGGAATATGACGGTCGTTATATTAAAAACTCCAATAACTGGAGTAATAAATGGGAATGGGACGGACGCTACCTAAAAAACTCAAATAATTGGAGTGAGAAATGGGAATGGGACGGACGTTATTTGAAAAATTCCAATAATTGGAGTCAAAAATACGAATTGCCTTCAGGAGCACCTGTTCCAGTTTGGGCAGTCGTTTATGAAATTATAAACTAGCTAGTTCCTAGTCAACGTAAAATGAAACTTTCATTAAAATTAAATTGCGCAGTTATTTTCAGCTGCGCAATTTTTATTTCTTGCAACTCTCCTTCAAAAAATAAGGTTGGGTTAAATGCTAGAAATAACACGAAGCAAAATGATTCCACAATTTCGAATTTAGGGGAAGATGAAAACTCGCAAAAAATTCCTGAAAAAACACCTAATCTAGTCAAAGCGCATTTAGTTTCTGTCAATTCAATGGACGAATATGAGAATCCAAAATCGGACGTTTCCGTAATGGTTAACGGGAAAAAAATTAAAGTTCAATCAGTAGTTGGTCAAATGAATCCAATTACCAAAAACGAATACACAGATTATCAAATCCCTGAAAACGCAATTTCAGCATGCGGAGGTTGGTGGGCAGGTGCTGGAGACTATTTCTACATTTCCTCTTCTAACAAAGGAATAATTGTATTTCATGGTTGGCAAGATGAATCTCAAGAGGACACTGGATACCATTGGGAAAAAATTAAGGAAATCAATTTTTGACACTTTTATCGGTTAACTAGAGTTCAATTTAACTTCTTACCTTTGCTAAAAAACAAATAGCAATGACAATCATTAAAAGAAGTGGTGAATTGACTGGGAATTGTCCTGTCGCACTCATTCTAGGTAAAGGCGCATTTAAAAAGGGTCAATTTGATTCATTCATTTCAAAGGAAACGGCGGAGAGATTTTTTGCGTCCGATAAAAAGTTTGATTACCTCAAATTAGAGGACAACTTCATTTTTCTTG
>JBILIY010000124.1:0-4889 GCA_044368815.1 Crocinitomicaceae bacterium | reverse complement strand
TTTTCGATTACCTCATTAGAAGATTTTTGAAATTGATTTTGGACATAATATCCGCTTCCCGCTGCGAAAAGAATCAAGACAAAAATGACCAATAATAGAACTGCGTATTGGATTTTCAAGGATAATGACCAGTTGGATCGCTGAAATGTAAATCCTTTTGTTAAGAATAAAGAAAATAACAGAATTAGACCTAAAAAGCAAAAAACAACGGCAAACGCCGAAACGTAATCAACAAATTCATAATTCTTTATGGACAGAACTATTGTCTGTTTTTCCTTTGAAAGGATGAAATGATTATGTCCGTCATAATTAATAAATTGTTCTGTTTTCTTTTCTTTGGGAAAAGCAACCAAGGAAGTAGGAAAATGAAAAGTCCCAAAACTTCGTATCAACTTTTTACCCGCATATTTACCAACTGAATAATGTTCCAATGAATTGAGAACATTTGCATTTTTTGATATTAACAAGCGAGGAAAACCTATCTCTTCAGGAATACGCTTTGATTTAAGTGCCACAAAAAATAGAAAATTAGCACCTTCTACGTTTACTTTTTCACGAATAATGTATGTAAATCCACCTGTGGAGGACTTGATAAAAAACAAACTCGGATCAACAACGGACGGTTCTCCGTACTTATCAATTAAAGTTTGACAGGTTTGAGAAAATTGAAACTCACCTGTAAAAATTGATTTTCCTGTGGAATCGGACAAATTAAAAATTTGTTCATAGACATCCCATTCGCCCTTGAAGTATTTTTTCTCCAAAATGTCTCCAAAATCAGACTGACTTACACCTTCGGCTTGACCTTTCGAAACGCTTTTTATTAATTGGTCTTCTTTAAGTTTTTCTTTGATATCGGCATAGGCCAACTCAAGATTAATGTCTTGCTCCACAGCAATTTGACGAGCATATAACCTTCTGTTTTCTTGTTCTTTCAGAATTTGATGCTTATTAAAATCCGCAACTAAAACCATTGAAAAAAGAGTCAACAATAAAAAGCTTTTTGTGCCATTATTAAATTGCTTCACTTGAAAAACAACAAGAAGAATTAAAGGGAAAAAGGCGGAAAAGAGGGTACTTTTTTGGAGAAAAATGAAAAGGAAAAATGAAGCGAAAGCTAAGAGTCGGATTAATAATATAACATGCTTATCATTTGTCTGTAAAATCAATTCGAAAACTTTATAGACCATGTAAAGCCCTAATCCGATCACGAATAGTGACAAATAAGAATAAATTGTCAAATCGAAAAAATCAAGAAAATTCAACGGAATCGCGGAATATAAAACCAACATTTTTATGATTTCCACAATTGCCCACCAACCAAATATGAACCAAAAAGGCAAGAAATATTTACCAAACTTGATTCCTTGAATTATTTTTCCGAGAAGTGCAAATCCGGTCGAACCTAAAAGTACATTCAAACAGAAATCTAGAAAGGTTGGAAAGAAACGATTGTAACCAAATAAATCCGCTGATACAAATGATTGAAATTCAAATGTTTGGTGGACGTCGGTAATTATAAATAAAAAACGCATGAAAATCAAAAAAGCAAATGATGTGGCGATTTGGATGCGGTTGAAACTAAATTTGGAATAAAACCCTAATGCCGCTGATGCAACAGCTAAACAAATAAAAACCAATACCCAAGGATTATCCTTTTGTTTTTTAACGGGCGAAATTGCTGAAAAAAGATAATTTCCATCACCATTTTTTAATTGAAAGCCTTCATTTGGATTCAATGAAATTGTAAACGAACTTTCTGAAAGATCCTCATTCGACTTGTTTTCTAAAAACGCATTTTCATAGTCAAACTCATTTCGAATTTGGCACGAAACAACTATTTTTTTACCATCTTTTTGATGAACCTTTGAGTAATACCATCCGTTTTGTAGCCGATTTATACCTTCAGATGGAAATTGAATGTTCGTGAATTTTGAAATGGGAACTTTATTCGTATTCCAATAAATAAGAGAATCTCCTTCGTATAGATGAACAAAAAAAGGGGTTTTGGCGGGATTATAAAAGTTTGGGTTAGACGTCAATAATTCCTTAGCCGACTTCTGCAAATCCCTGTCCAATTGCGAAATCTTATTTTGGAGTTTATTAAAATTAATGGCTTGCTCACTAGATAACCTCAAAGCGACAAAAGCGCTTAAAAACATTAACCCTGAAAAAACAAAAACACGTTGGTCAAAAATCCATTTTATAATGGTTCTCATGAAACCAAATTTTGCATGAGTTGGTTTCGTAAACTATCAAAGTCCGAATCTGCATTTTGATCATTTCTAAAAATGAAATTCGCTTGATGTCTATATGGCTCAATAAATTGCTCGTAACACGGCAAAACATGGTTGTCCCATTGATATAAAATATCTGAGCGCTTATATCCACGGGTTTCCTGGTCGCGATAAAGTCTTCTATCCAACTGGATTCCATGATCTACATCCACAAAAACGCTATAGTCGATTGCGGTTGATACTTCTTTGTAATGAAATAGGAACAAGCCTTCTACTATCAATAAATCGGCTGGTTCAATGGTAATTAAAACGTTTTTGTCTGGAGGAGAATTGAAAAAATACTCTTTGACTTCGATTGGTTCTCCTTTAATCAACTGTAATAAATCCGTGGTAAGCTTCGCTTCATTCAGCGCCGTGGGTAAATCGAAATTTACAATTCCATTTTTATCTTTTGCTTGTTTCTCAATAGGAAAATAGTAGTTATCCATCGAGAATACAGCCGTGCTTAAGTTGGAAAATGATTCCGATAATCTTTTTAATAAGGTCGTTTTTCCAGATCCACTTCCCCCACAAATTCCAATAATAAACGGATTTTTTATCATACTTAGTCTTACACAAAGATAGAAAAAGGAAAACAACTTTTTCGATGTATTGAACGTTTATTAAAACAGATTCAAATGAAAAATCGTAACTTTCCATTCAAATTATAAAATCAGATGAAAACGATTTGTTCTATTTTAATTGCGGTTTTGGTTAGTTTATCGAGTTTTGCTCAGATCAAAAAAGGAACAGCACTGCCTTTGAGCGACCAACAAATGATTGACGTGAAAACGAATTCTAAAATGGCTTTAAAAGATTATAAAAAAGAAAAAGGTCTTTTAGTAATATTTAGTTGCAATACCTGTCCTTTTGTAGTTGGCACCCCTGATTTTCCAGGCTGGGAAAGACAATACAATAGACTGTTCGAACAGGCGACGAAACAGAATATAGGTTTTGTTTTGGTAAACTCAAATGAAGCAAAAAGAGGAAAAGAAGATTCAATAGAAGAAATGATGAAAAGAGCTGAAGATCAAGGCTACAAAATGCCATACTTAGTTGATGAAAATTCTTCTTTAGCCAATGCTTTTGGCGCAAAAACGACTCCTCATATATTCTTATTCAATGGTGATTTGAAGCTAGCCTATTCCGGTTCTATCGATAATATTTGGGACAATAAACGCAATGAAGAAATTCCATATTTAGCAAACGCAATGGATGCGATTAGTCAAGGAAAAAAAATTAAACCTTCCGCAACGCCTCCAAAAGGATGTAGCATTAAACGAAAATCTAACTGATTGATAAACTAAAATTTATAATTTAAAGGAAAAGACAACCTAGATTCAATAATTTGGCAGTGACCATTGTAAAAATTACTAAAAACAATAAAACTATGAAACTTTTATTTAGCATTTCTCTACTTTTTGCTACCGGAATTGTTCTTTCTCAAATACAAGGAAATGGTGGAATTCCAAAAGGATTGAAACAAAAAGATTTATCTAAAAAAATCGATCATCGAACGTTTACTGAACCGAACATTGAAGAACTCCGCGCTGAGGATAATTTGGTTGACAACACTGGAACTGCTCCGTGGAGGTTTGGATTTAATAATTATACAAACTTAGGATTAAACAACAGCGGAACATGGATTGATTTACCGAACGGAGATCAAATTTGGATGCTTAAATTAACGTGTGAAGAAGCACTAACTGTAAATTTAACTTTTGCGAACAGCATTGTTCCAAAAGGGAATGAATTGTATGTTTACAATGACTCCAAAGATTTTATTTTAGGAAAGTTTACAGCAAATCATTTTTATAACGGTCAATTGGGAACTGAGTTGATTCCCGGAAATACCGCAATTGTTGAGTATTATGTAAAAAAGGGAACTGATTTAGGTAATGTTCAAATTTCAATCGTTACACACGGATATCGCACTTCATCCGAGTTTCAAGAAAAGGCTTTTGGTGGTTCGGGGGCTTGTAACATGAATGTGAATTGCGCGGACGGATTGCCTTGGCAACAACAACGAAACAGCGCTGTGATGTTGGTTTCTGGAAGTAATGGATTTTGTTCTGGGGCTTTAATCAATAACACGTTAAACGATGGAAAACCATATGTTTTAACGGCGAACCACTGTTATTCTGATCCAACAAACTGGATTTTTAGATTCAATTGGCAGTCTGCTGATTGCAATAACCCAGCTGCTTCACCAACTTTTCAATCATTAAGCGGAGCGGTTTTAAGATCAAGAAGAACTCCTTCTGATTTTTGTTTGGTAGAGATTACAGGCGGACTGGAAGGGAATACGGTTCCATTGAGCTACAATCCTTATTTTTCAGGCTGGAATAATGCAGATGCCCCGCCAACTTCTTCGGTTTCGATTCACCATCCGTCAGGAGATATAAAGAAAATTGCATTCGACGATGCACCTGCTGTGTCAAGTCAAGGAATGGGATCAACAGAGGCAAATTCTACTTGGACTGTTGAATGGGATCGAAATACAACAACTGAAGGGGGTTCATCAGGGTCTCCCCTATTTGATCAAAGCCACCGAATCATCGGTCAATTATGGGGCGGAGGTGCTTCTTGTAGTAATTTAAGTTCTCCTGATTA
>JBILIY010000370.1:0-4917 GCA_044368815.1 Crocinitomicaceae bacterium | reverse complement strand
TTCGATCTTTGATCGCTCTTGAGAATAACTTCTTTTCAATAACAACGCCTCTCAATGAAGGTCCAGCTTTCAAGGAAGCATCTTTAACGTCTCCAGCTTTATCACCGAAGATGGCTCTAAGAAGTTTTTCTTCCGGAGAAGGATCTGTTTCGCCTTTTGGAGTTATTTTTCCAATTAAGATGTCACCTTCTTTAATCTCAGCACCAATTCGAATTAAACCATTTTCATCCAAATCTTTGGTCGCTTCTTCACTTACATTAGGAATATCCGAAGTTAATTCTTCCATTCCACGTTTTGTATCGCGAACCTCCAACGAATATTCATCAATATGAATCGAAGTAAAAATGTCATCGCGTACTACTTTCTCAGAGATTACAATTGCATCCTCGAAGTTATAACCTTTCCATGGCATAAAAGCCACTTTCAAATTTTGTCCAAGAGCTAATTCTCCACTTTGAGTCGCGTATCCTTCACAAAGGACTTGACCTTTCTCAACACGATCACCTTTTTTCACGATAGGCTTCAAGTTGATACAAGTACTTTGGTTTGTTTTCATAAACTTGGTAAGCGAATAACGAGTTACCTCATTATCGAAACTCACCATTTTATCTTCAGCTGTCCAATCGTATCGAATTACAATCTCATTTGAATCGACGTATTCGACAACTCCTGTGCCTTCTGAGTTAATTAATACCCTTGAATCTCTAGCTACCAAACGCTCAATTCCAGTACCAACGATTGGTGAATTTGGCTTTAGTAATGGGACGGCTTGACGTTGCATATTCGAACCCATCAAAGCACGGTTTGCATCATCGTGCTCCAAGAATGGAATCGAAGAAGCCGCAATCGACGCAATTTGGTTAGTTCCAACATCCATTAAATTCAATGACTTAGGGGAAACAACAGGAAAATCACCTTCAAATCTTGCTTTGACCACATCTGATAAGAAATTACCTTTCTCATCTACTTTTGCATTCGCCTGAGCGATCATTTTTGAGTCTTCCTCCTCCGCAGCCAGATACAAAGGTGTTTCGCTTAAAACTACCTTTCCGTTTTCAACTTTCCGGTATGGCGTTTCAATGAATCCGAGTTTATTTACTTTCGCGAAAACACAAAGCGAAGAAATCAAACCAATATTTGGCCCTTCAGGTGTTTCTATAGTACACAAACGACCGTAATGCGTATAGTGAACATCACGCACCTCAAATCCTGCTCTTTCTCGAGAAAGTCCGCCTGGCCCTAGTGCTGATAAACGTCTTTTGTGTGTAACCTCAGAAAGTGGATTCGTTTGATCCATAAACTGAGATAACTGATTCGTTCCGAAAAATGAATTAATTACAGATGATAGGGTCTTAGCATTAATCAAATCGATTGGTGTAAAAACCTCATTGTCACGAACATTCATTCTTTCACGAATGGTTCGAGCCATTCTAGAAAGCCCAACACCAAATTGAGCATAAAGTTGTTCTCCAACCGTCCTTACACGACGATTTGACAAGTGATCGATGTCGTCTATATCAGCCTTTGAATTGATTAACTCAATCAAATATTTGATTATATTGATTATGTCATCTTTGGTAAGAACTCTTGATTCTTCAGAATTGTCAAGTCCTAATTTTTTATTCAATCTAAAACGTCCAACTTCTCCTAAATCGTAACGAGCATCTGAGAAAAACAACTTTTCAAATACACCTTTAGCAGTTTCGTAATCTGGTGGATCTGCATTTCTTAACTGACGGTAAATGTGCTCAACCGCTTCTTTTTCTGAATTCGAAATATCTTTTTGAAGCGTATTATAAATTATAGTATAATCGGTTGAATTAGCATCTTCTTTGTGTAGAATCAATGATTTAACTCCCGAATCTAAGATAGGATCAAGATGATCATCTGTAATAACCAACTCGCGGTCTAGAATTACATCATTACGCTCAATTGAAACCACTTCTCCTGTATCCTCATCAACGAAATCTTCAATCCAAGTTTTTAAAACCCGAGCGGCTAGACGTCTACCTACAAGCTTTTTCAGATTTGCTTTACTAACTTTTACTTCATCAGCAAGACCGAATATTTCTAAGATATCACGATCTGTTTCATATCCGATCGCCCTGAAAAGAGTAGTTACTGGGAGCTTCTTTTTTCTATCAATGTAAGCATACATGATATTGTTTATATCCGTTGCAAATTCAATCCAAGATCCTTTAAAAGGAATGATTCGCGCTGAATATAACTTTGTGCCATTTGCATGACGACTTTGTCCAAAGAAAACACCTGGTGAACGATGTAGCTGAGACACAATTACTCGTTCTGCACCATTTACAACAAAAGAACCTTTGGGAGTCATATAAGGAATTGTACCTAAATAAACATCCTGCACAATAGTTTCAAAATCCTCGTGCTCAGGATCAGTACAATATAATTTCAATTTTGCTTTTAAAGGAACACTATATGTTAGTCCTCTTTCAATACATTCTTCAATCGTATATCTTGGCGGGTCTATGAAGTAGTCCAAAAACTCTAGTACAAATTGATTTCGTGTATCTGTAATCGGAAAGTTCTCCGCAAATACTTTGAAGAGACCTTCACTTTCTCTGTTTTCAGGAGTCGTTTCTAATTGGAAAAACTCCTTAAACGATTTCAGCTGAATCTCCAAAAAATCTGGATATTCAAACTGATTTTTGCTTGAAGCAAAATTAATTCTGGTTGAATTAGTTGATGTTGCCAAGGCTTTTATTTTTAGGTTT
Organism: Crocinitomicaceae bacterium; assembly: GCA_044368815.1. Taxonomy (GTDB): domain Bacteria; phylum Bacteroidota; class Bacteroidia; order Flavobacteriales_D; family Crocinitomicaceae; genus UBA952. Next base: position 2,176 of record JBILIY010000370.1, on the reverse strand, counting down.
AAATATTTATATTCTTAATGTATGCTAAAAAACAGGATTAGGCATACGCGAAAACGCGATGCCTATCCTGTGTATGAAGAAGATAATTACTTAATCTCAACTTCAGCTCCAGCCTCCTCAAGAGACTTCTTAAGTCCTTCAGCTTCGTCTTTAGAAACTCCTTCTTTTAATGTAGAAGGAGCAGCATCAACTAGGTCTTTAGACTCTTTTAAACCGTTACCAGTTAACTCTTTTACAAGTTTAACAACTGCTAACTTGTTAGCACCACCTGCTTTCAGAATTACATCGAATTCAGTTTTCTCAACAGCAGCCTCCTCAGATCCACCTGCCGCTCCACCTGCTACCATTACTGCAGCAGCAGCAGCGGGTTCGATACCATACTCATCTTTCATTATCGTTGCTAACTCATTAACTTCTTTTACTGTTAGGTTAACCAACGTTTCTGCAATTTGCTTTAAATCAGCCATTTTATTTAAATTAAAAAAGGTTTATAAAATAATAAATCATGCTCTTTCTTCGAGCGTTTTAAGGATTCCAGCAAGTTTTCCACCTGCTCCTTTAAGACCAGACAATACGTTTTTAGCAGGACTTTGTAACAATGCAATGATTTCTCCAACAAGTTCTTCCTTGCTTTTAAGGGCTTCAAGAACGGCTAATTGGTTATCTCCAACAAAAATTGCTTCATCAATGTATGCTCCTTTTAAAAGTGGTTTTTGATTCTTTTTACGGAAATCTACAATCAATTTGGCAGGGGCATTAGCTACTTCGCTGAACATGATCGAGGTTGAACCTTTCAAAGTTCCTTTCAGTCCTTCGTAATCTTTTGATTCTACTCGCTCCATCGCTTTTTGAAGAAGCGCATTCTTAACAACTCTTAATTTAATGTTGGTTTGAAAACATCTTCTTCTTAACGTGTTGATACTTTCAACATTTAAGTCTGCTGTGTCTGTAAGATAAACAATGCTATTAGCCGCTAATTCTGCCGCTAATTCGTCAATGTATTTTGCTTTTTCTTCTCTTGTCATTTTACTAAGTATTAAGCATTAACAGACTTTGCGTCAATTTGAATACCTGGACTCATTGTAGCACTTAAGTAAATACTTTTAATGTAAGTACCTTTCGCCGCTGAAGGTTTTAATTTGATTAACGTCTGAATTAGTTCATTTGCGTTTTCTCGAATTTTTTCACCTTCAAAACTAACCTTGCCAACAGACGAATGAACGATACCGTATTTGTCAACTTTAAAGTCAATTTTACCAGCTTTAACCTCTTGCACAGCTTTACCTACTTCCATCGTAACAGTTCCTGTCTTTGGATTCGGCATTAAACCACGTGGTCCTAAAATTCTACCAAGAGCACCTACTTTACCCATTACTGAAGGCATCGTAATGATAACATCTACATCGGTCCAACCGCCTTTAATTTTAGCGATGTAATCATCCAAACCTACATAATCAGCACCAGATTCTTTGGCTTCATTTTCTTTATCAGGAGTACAAAGTACTAAAACTCGAACATCCTTTCCTGTACCATGGGGCAAGGCAACGGTCCCTCGAACCATTTGGTTAGCTTTACGTGGATCAACACCCAAGCGAACACTAATATCAACAGATGCGTCAAACTTGGTAGTAGAAATACCTTTCACCAAATCACATGCTTCTGGTAGAGTGTAAGATTTAGAAAAATCATATTTTGCTAAAATCTCTTTTCTTTTTTTAGAAATTCTCTTCATAACAAAAATTATTTGGATTTCGGTGCCTCTCCACCTTTAACTGTAACTCCCATACTACGTGCAGTTCCTGCAACCATTTTCATAGCTGAATCAACGGTGAAACAATTCAAATCAGGAAGTTTATCCTCAGCAATTACACGCACTTGATCCCAAGAAATTGAACCTACTTTCACGCGATTTGGCTCTGACGAACCCTTCTTAATTTTTGTGTGTTCGATGATTTGAACTGCTGCAGGTGGGGTTTTTAAAACAAAATCAAATGATTTATCACCATAAACAGTGATAACAACCGGCACCACCTTCCCCATTTTATCTTGCGTTCTTGCATTAAACTGCTTGCAAAACTCCATGATGTTGACACCTTTTGCTCCCAAAGCGGGACCAATTGGTGGCGATGGATTGGCTGCTCCTCCTTTGATCTGTAATTTGATCAACGCTGCTACT
>JBILIY010000122.1:0-4924 GCA_044368815.1 Crocinitomicaceae bacterium | reverse complement strand
AAAATTTTTGGCGGACAAGCTGCAATCGCAGGAAATATTATTGTTCGTCAACGTGGTACGCAACACCATCCAGGAGTAAATGTTGGAATTGGAAAAGATCATACATTGTTTGCATTAACGGATGGTTTAGTTGAGTTCCGCAAGAAAAAAGACAATCGCTCATTTGTTTCGGTTGTTCCTTTTGAGACTGCAAACGCTTAATTAGAAAATAAAATTTATGGAGAAGGCTACTCGTTTGAGTGGCCTTTTTTGTTTGATTGACGATATTTTTAAAACCAATGTTCATTAAATAAAAATTGTATGTAATTGCTTATTAATTTTATACCAATTATGGAGAAGGGTGAACCAATTAAAGTTGTTTCAAAAAAGCGTTTTGGAAGAAAGTTCTGGGTTAAATTCGTTTTAGCTTTATTCATTGTTCCAATTATCTTTTTGGTTACATTGACAACAGTTGTCTATTTCAAACAAGAACAGATTGTAAAAGAGTTAATTACCCATGTGAATGAGGATTTCACTGGTCATATAGAAATTAATGGGAGCCACATCAGTCCGTTTGCTGCATTTCCATACATTTCAATCGATTTAGAGGATTTAAAAGTTTTCGAAGGAAAAGAAAAGACAAAAAAAACTCGGATTTTACACTTTGCAGATTGCTTTATTGGTTTTAATATTATCGATATAATTAATGGAAACTATACAATTAAATCAATTAAAATTTCCAACAGTGATTTGCGTCTTGTTCAACACAAAGATGGCTCCTTCAATTTAACTAAAGCCCTTTCAACAAAAAAACCTGCTGAAAAAGTGAAAAGCGACTTCAAAATTGATTTACAGTCTATTAAAATTTCAAACTTGGATGTCTCTAAATTGAATGAAGCTAATAACATGTACATAGACGCTTTCATCGATGAAGCAAAAACGAAGGTAAAAAGTAGCAACGATCATTTTTACTTGGATCTTTATTCGAAATTCCGTTTGTCTATTCTAGAAAATGGCGACTCAACTTTTATTAAAAATAAGCACTTTGAATTAGATACAGAAATCGATATGAGTGAGTTAACTAAAACATTTACTATTCATCAAACCGAAGTGAATTTGGAAAATTCTAGCTTTGGTTTTAGTGGATCTGTTGGCTTATCTAAAAATGTTCCGTTGAACTTGAAATTTTCCGGCGAAAAACCCAATTTTGACCTTGTGATTGCAATAGCTCCAGAGGAGGTAGGGAAAACCCTGATACAATTTGATAACCAAGGCAAGGTGTTTTTTGAAGCTACCGTAATAGGTGAATCAGCAAATGGTCATTCTCCTAAAATTGATGCAAGATTTGGTTGTAAAAATGGGTTTTTCAATAACCTTGAAACGAATAAAAAGCTCAATCAAATTGGATTTTTAGGATCGTTTACCAATGGGAAAAATCACGATTTGAAGACAATGGAATTGAATATTCAACAATTCTCTGCAAGACCTGAAGCAGGGAAATTCTCTGGAAAAATATCCGTTAAAAACTTTGAAGAACCAGAAATCAATATGAAACTGATTTCAGATTTCGATTTGGATTTTTTAGCGAAGTTTATCAACTCAAAGGAATTGCGAGGTTTGGATGGACAAGTTAAGTTAACGATGAATTTCCATGACATCATTGATTTAAATCAACCCGAAAAAGCAATTGAAAAGCTGAATGAATCCTATTTCACCGAGCTTTTAGTGAAAGACCTGAAATTCAATAGTCCAGACTTATCAAGTCCGATCAATGATTTAGATTTAAAAGCAAGTTTAAAAGGTCACAAAGCAAAAATTGAATATTTCAACACCAAAATGGGAAATTCAGATATTCATCTGAACGGAACGATTAGTGATTTACCTGCTATTATTCATCATACAGACATTCCTGTAACATGTGATTTAAAAATCAACTCGAAAAAATTAGACCTTGAAGAACTTACAAAATCGAAATCCGAACCAGGAATCGACGAGCAAGTTTCAAATTTGAGACTCGATTTGAAGTTGGTTAGTTCCGCGAAAAAGATTTCGGAATCTGAATACATTCCGGAGGGTGAATTTTTCATCGAAAACTTTTATGCCAAATTCAAACATTACCCCCATGTTTTTCATGACTTTCACGCAGATTTTTTTGTAGATAAAAAAGACTTAATTATTGTTGATTTTAAAGGGATGTTGGATGCTTCCGATTTTCATTTCAATGGTCAATTAAAAAATTATAAATTTTGGTTCCAAGATGAGTTCAACGGTGATACACAGATTGACTTTGATATAGATTCAAAAAAACTAAGGTTAGACAATCTCTTCTCATATGGTGGAGAAAATTATGTGCCAGAAGACTATAGACATGAGGAAATTGACAACATGAAATTCCACGGAAAGAGCATTTTACATTTTTCAAAAGGTCATTTTAAATCGCTTGATTTTGATCTTTCTAATTTTACTGGAAAGTTAAAAGTACACCCTTTAAAAATGGAAAATTTCAAAGGTCATTTATTCTTAGATAATTACCACATCCACCTTAGTAATTTCACAGGGAAAATGGGGCATTCCGACTTATATACGGATCTAAATTACAATTTTCAGGAAGCGCATATAAAAGGAAAAAACAAACTAGTCGTTCGTTCACATCGTTTGGATGTTGATGAGTTGACAAATTTCACAATGCCTCCATCCAAGAGCGAACCCCCAAAAGTCGATCACGATAAAGTTTTTAGTTTATATGACTTGCCATTTACGGATATGGATTTTTCTTTGAATGTGGATCAATTGAATTACCACAAACACAAACTAAGTCAATTGAAAGCCAAATTTCACACAACGAAATCACATGAACTTGAGATTCAACAATTGGACTTACAGACTGCCGAAGGAACAATCAAAATGAAAGGTACTTTGAGCGGGAAAGACAAAAAACACATTTATTTCAGTCCGAATATTGAGGCATCTCACGTAGATTTAGATAAACTAATGCTGAAATTCGAAAATTTCGGTCAGGATCATTTAGTTTCTGAAAACCTACACGGCTATTTCAATGGAACAATCACCGGAAAAATTCATTTGCACGCCGATTTAGTTCCAAAACTCGATGATTCAAAAATCAAAATTGATATGCTCGTAACCGAAGCGAAATTGGAAAAATTTGCTCCTTTAAAAGCATTAGAAACTTATTTCGAAGATAAAAATGTTAGTAAAGTGCGTTTTGACACCCTGAAAAATGAAATCACTTTTGATCAAGGTAAAATTATTATTCCAAAAATGACAATCAATTCTACGCTTGGGTTTTTAGAATTAAGCGGCACCCAATTCCTAAATGATAAATTGGATATGGATTATGAAATTGGCGTTCCTTGGAAAATGATTAATAATGTTGCTGCGAACAAATTATTCAAACGCAACAAAAAAAGTTTGGAGGAAGACGAGATTCAATACAAAACGGAGAAAGCCAAATTAGTTTACGTCACCGTTAAAGGAGGGCTTGAGGATTTCAAAGTCAGTTTGGGAAGGAAGAAGAAGTAATCATTTCCACAAAACACTCGCCGAAGCCTGAGCCGTTGGCATAATGGTCAAATCATTGATAGTAACATGTGCAGGGCGGGTAACCACAAATAAAATCGTCTCTGCAATGTCCTGAGCAACAAGAGGTTCGTAGCCGTCATAAACTGAATTTGCAGTTTCCGAATTCCCTTTGAAACGAACGATGGAAAACTCCGTTTCCGCTGCTCCTGGAGCAATATTCGTTACTTTAATTCCATATTGAACCAAATCAATGCGCATCGATCGAGATAACGCATCAACAGCATGTTTCGTGGCACAATAAACATTTCCACCCAGATAAACCTCTTTTCCTGCTATGCTTGCAATGTTGACAATGTGACCGCTTTTATTTTGAATCAAAAAAGGAACAACTGCTTTTGTAACATGGAGTAATCCCTTTATGTTAGTATCAATCATTCGTTCCCAGTCATCTGAAATTCCAGTTTCAATTGGACCTCTTCCCACCGCCAAACCAGCGTTGTTAACCAAAATCCGAATGTTGGACTTTACCTCATCTGGAAGTGAATTAACAGCCTTAGTTACATCATTTTCATTTCTGACATCCGTTCGTAAGATTATAACTTTACATTTCTCTGAACTCAATTCGCCTTTCAGTTTTTCCAAACGATCTTGTCGACGAGCCATAAGAATTAAAGAATATCCATTTTGTGAAAGCACACGTGCTGTTGCCTCACCAAAACCAGATGTTGCTCCAGTTATAAACGCGAATTGATCCATAGAAGTAATTTATTTTGAGTGATTGACTTAGGTAACTTTTGACTATCAAAAAACATGAGTGCTGCGATCATTAAAAATGGAATGGCCGGGATTTTATAGCGCACAATTGCTCCAATGATTGGGGTCGTCAAACCAATTATCAAAAACAATATGATTGAAAATGTCAAACAAAACACAACGAACTTCCATTCCCGTGAACCTACTCGCTTGCCATAAAACCAGGATAGAATCAAAATTCCAATTATGAAGAGATTTTCCAACAATGGTGGTATAAACAAAATTCCCTTTACTTCGGTCGGCCATGGTCTTGTGAAAGCATTAAGCAGAGCATTTGGCGTTGCTTTGATAAATGACCAAAGATTTGGTTCTAGGTAACTCATTTCAATAGCACTGTTCACGTTTAATGCCTTTGAAAGATTGATGAAATCCCTTTGTTTATCGGCAATAATATTCACGAAATTCAATTCCGGAATTGTCCAGGCAAGCGCATATCCAAAAAGTACACCGCTTATGACCATTGAAAAATGAACTAAAATTGTTCTTTTCGTATATTTCGAAATCCACCAAGCAATTACAGCTGGAACAAACGCAATGAAAACGTACAATTTCATTACGAGTAATATCGCTAGTAGAAAAACAAGAATTGGAA
>JBILIY010000121.1:0-4931 GCA_044368815.1 Crocinitomicaceae bacterium | reverse complement strand
CTAGTCTCAACTATTTATTAAAAATTCGAATAAGAATTAATTTTAAATCTTTTCTTTGTATTACGATTATGAAATTCATTGCTTATTCAATCATTTTTTTAGAAGGAGGAGCTCTTTTATCCTACGAATTGATGGCTGCTAAAATGTATACCCCTCATGTCGGTTCTACACTTTATGTTTGGACATCTATCTTAACATTAACTTTGATTTCATTAGCAATTTCTTACAGAATAAGTCAATTTTTTATCGATAAGAAACAGTGGAAAATCCTACCAATATCTTTATTAATAGCTGGTCTTTATATTTTGTTGCTTGTTTTTACAAGAAATGAAATTTTGGCCTTTACATACCAAATGGAGCTTAAAGCCGCTTCACTTTTCACAGGGTTTGTGTTGTTGTTTATACCAATTTTGTGCATGGGAATTACTTCACCTATGATTTCAGCCAAACTCGCATACTTTGAACAAACTGGCGACAATCAACGTGTTGGCAATTCAGCCGGGATTATATATGGCATTGGTACATTATCGGGTGTACTCCTAACTTTATTGTGCTTGTTTACACTGATGCCAAGAATCGGTGTAAATTTTGTGATAGTCATTTTAGCATTTATGTTAATATTATCAGGCATTTTGAGTTATTTTTTGATTAAAAACCAGCATGACTAATAGAGCTTTATTAACACTCGCTTTCCTTGAAGGAGGACTCGTAATGTTACTAGAGTTGGTGATTCCGCATGTTTTGGTACCTGTTTTAGGCAATTCAGTTGAAATGTGGGCAAAGTTAATTTTGCTTTCCGTCGGTGGTCTTGCGATTGGTTATTTCGTGGGGGCATGGTTTTCACGGCAAATTTCTTTGAACAAGTTATTTTCACTTTTATCGATCGCATTTGTTTTTGAACTTGTATGCTATTTTATAATTCTAGGGTCTAACAACAAACAACTATTTGGAGATGAAGTGCTTACTGCATATATCATTTCCATTTTCGGACTATTTATTCCTACGGTCGCATTGGCTTCAACCACTCCGTTAATCATTTCAGAAATTTCGAAAGACTCAAATAATACTGGATTGGTATTCTCTTATTCTACTTTGGGAGGCATACTTTTTACTTTAATGACAGGTTTTATGTTTATTCCTGAATTTGGTTTAGTAAAAACAATTCAGATATTCCTTCTTTTGATTTCTTTAATGATAGTCATTACAACTTGGAAAAATAAGAACCGTTTAATAACATATTTCTCTTATTCAGGGTTTATTATTTCAATCTTGATTGTTTTTTTAGGGAATTCTCCAATTGAAACCAAGGATATTCAGGTGTTGGAGATGAAAGAAGGGCTAAATGGTCAATTAATGGTGGTGGAGAAAAAAGTGAACGATACCATCAGCGAGCGCACACTTTTCATCAATAGAATGGGGCAAACTTGGCTAAGAATTTTTAACGGACAAAATGTCGCCTCAGTTTGGTCTTATCCTGGTATTGTAAAATCATTGGCAAGTTACCACGGAAAAGAACCTTCAAATGCCTTAGTTTTGGGATTGGGGGGAGGAATTGTTCCACTTTTTTTGGGAGACAAAACTCAGTTGAACTATACCATTGACGCAGTTGAATTGGATAAAGATATCGCATCTTTTGCTCGAGATTATTTCTTTTTAAATTACGATGTCAATGTGATTGAGGATGATGCACGCAGATTCTTAAACGCCAATGAAAAAAAATATGACTTAATCGTAATGGATATTTTCAATGGTGAAATTGCACCTTCACATGTTTTGAGCTTGGAGGCTTTGGATCGAATCAAAAAATCACTAAGTCAAAAGGGATTTGTCATCATTAATTTCAATGGTCAATTATCCAGTGAAGCGGGCATTTCAGCAAGATCCTTATTAAAAACACTTCTTGCTTCGGGATTCAAAGTCGAAATACTACCAACCTTTGAAAAAGGAGAAAGAAACAGAAACAACCTATTTATTGCGAGTTTACAACCATTGGATTTCAATAAAATCAAAGTACCTGTCACTTATATTGATGAGAAAAAGAATTTAAAGGAATATGAAATTCAAAAAAATCTGATTGATCAAAAACGATTAAATCTATCGACTGCCCGCGTTATTTCAGATAATTTTCCAATGATGGAACAATTGAATCAAAAAGCCGCTCGTCAATGGCGTGAAGATTATTTAAAGAACATCACCTTGAAATACAGGGATCAGGGAGTACCTTTGATCAAATAGTTCAAAATTATCTTCTATTGAGAATAATAATTCATACCCTTGTGATATTCATTCAGTGCTCAATTAGTTAGAATATTTAAATATATCTGCGTAAATTTGAATATGATTATGGCAACCATGTATTTGTATGGTCGTTTATTAAAAAACCAATTTATGAAACCCTATTTTTTTGTTTTTCTTTTCTTTACAATTAGTTACTTTGCTTCTTCTCAAAACGCATATTTTTCACCAGAAGTAAAAGCCAAAATGGATCAAAATAAAATTGATGGTGTTCCTACACTAAACGACATTGTATTTGAACATATCGTTACAATTTCTTCTGGAATTTCTGATGCGACTTATAAAAACAATGATATAAAAATAAATGAAGCTATTATCAGTATAAAAAATGAACTTGAATTATTAAATGCAAATTTTGATCGTCTTGAATCAGGTGATTTAATTATACATTTCATTGATGATGTTGAAAATAGCATCGACTCAATTAAAATTGCTTTAACAACTAAAAATCTTTTGGCTTCTTCTTTTGAAGTTGTCGCTAAAATTGTACAATGAAACAATTTGTAAAATATCTTTCCTTAGTTGCTATCCTTCTTCAGGGATTTTTTGCGTTTTCTAGTGGTAATTGCACAAACACCAGCTCTTGGGGAACAGCCACTGCCCCTACTAATACGACTGCCGTTACAATAAGTACTTGTAACTATCAAACCGAATACAGTACGATAAACAGTATAGTTGCAGGCAATACGTATGTACTTACAAATTCGTGCGGTGGATATATTACAGTTCACAGTGGTTCGAATAGTGGACCTGTTGTCGCCCAAGGTAATTCACCTTTAACATTTACAGCAACAACATCTGGAACTTATTATCCATCATGGAATACAGGTTCTAATTGTGGGACGGCAAGCAATTGTTGTACAACAACTATTCAGTGTACCAGTTGTGGAGGAGGTGGGGGTGGAACAGGTTGTACAAATACCTCCTCATTTGGGAGTGCCACTGCTCCGACAACGAATGCACCAACTACAATAAGTTCATGTAATTATCAAACCGAATACAGTACAATTAATAATATTGTTGCAGGAAATACGTATTCCTTAAATAGTTCATGCGGTGGGTTCGTAACAATACATAGTGGAACGTTCAATGGACCTGTTGTTGCATCTGGTAACGCCCCATTATCATGGACTGCTTTAACTTCCGGCACTTACTTTGTATCCTGGAATACGAATTCAAGTTGTGGTACAGCTACCACTTGTTGTACAACTACAATAACCTGTACGAGTTGTTCATCAACTACTCAGCCCTGTGTAAGTCTCAGTGGAAATAGTAGCTGTGCTGCTGCTGATCCGTTTTGTACGAATACTGGATTAACATTTTGTAACACAACGGGGGTTCCCTCAATAGGGGGTGGTGGAACATTTGGATGCCTAGGATCTGCTCCGAATCCTTCATTTTTCTACTTGAATATTGGAACATCTGGATCAATTACAATGAATATAAGCCAAACGACAACCACTGGAACAGGGATCGACGTCGATTACATACTTTGGGGTCCATTTAGCTCGCAAGCAGCAATGTGCTCTGGTTATTCTTCTACAAATATTGTTTCATGTAGTTTTTCTGCTGCCCCTACAGAAACAGCCACTATTACTAGCGCTATTGCGGGACAATGGTATTTAATGTTAATTACAAATTATTCAAACACAAGCGGTTCCGTAAATTTTACTCAAACTTCAGGCACAGGATCTACAAATTGTAATATCCTTTGTAACATGACGGGGCTTACGGCTACACCAACAACATGTAACTCTGCTACCAATACATATTCCGTAAATGGAACAATTTCTTTTACTTATCCTCCAACATCCGGAACATTAACTGTTTCTAGTAGCTGTGGTGGATCGACAACCATTCCTAGTCCTTGGACGAGTCCATTAAATTATACACTTTCAGGAATTACTGCAAACGGTGCAGCTTGTTCTATTACTGCCGTTTTCTCTGCTGACCCAACATGTACATTAACACAGCCATATACCGCTCCGGCTTCATGCAATAGCTGTGCATCCACGGCAACGCCTACTCAACCAACATGTAATGGGGGAACAGGTTCTATATTAGTTACGGCAACTTCTGGTAATGCTGGATTTAATGTAAGCTGGTCTGGCGCTGCCACAGGAAATCCTGGAGGAACTGAAATAAATGCTGTCGGTGGGACGTATCCAATTCCTAATTTGTCTCCTGGAACTTATACTATCACCGTAACTGCATCGAATGGTTGTGTGTCAACCAATACAGTTACTATAACAAATCCAACTGCCGTAACTGTATCTGTGAATTCCATCACGATTTGTTCGGGTGGTTCGACAACCCTAACTGCTACACCATCTCAAGCAGGAGGAACCTATTCTTGGTCTAATGGTGGATCTGGTTCATCAATTACGGTCAATCCAACGACTACAACTTCTTACACAGTAACGTATTCTTTAAATGGTTGCACAACAATAGTTACAGGAACGGTGACTGTCAACCCTGCTCCTACTGTGACTGTAAACTCAGTTACGATCTGTTCTGGTGGTTCTACTACGTTGACTGCTACGCCTACTCAAACTGGTGGAAATTATACTTGGTCTAATGGTGGTTCTGGGGCTTCGATTACGGTTAACCCAACTACTACAACAACTTATACCGTT
>JBILIY010000225.1:0-3549 GCA_044368815.1 Crocinitomicaceae bacterium | reverse complement strand
GATTTAAAGAATCTTATTCTTGGTACGATGAATACCGAAGAATTTTTGAATTATTTGAAGAAAATCTAAAGAAATGACAACAGTTAGGGAATTGACCGATAAGGAGGAAATGTTAAGTCACATTTCAGTTCTGAACCATTTGTATCCTTCGTTAAAGCTGGAAGAATATTCGAGCGAGTTGGATTTAATGTTGCCGCATAACTATGGGCAGGTCGGCGTGTTTGAAAATGAGGAATGTATTGCGATTTGTGGTTTTTGGATTGGAAATAAATTGTGGTGTGGGAAATACCTTGAACTCGATAACATTGTTGTTGTAGAATCTCGTCGAAGTAAAGGTGCAGGAAAATTGATTTTTGACTTCTTAGCGAAAAAAGCCGATGAACACAACTGCGTCATGATGGCGTTGGATTCCTACACCACAAATTACAAGGCTCACAAGTTTTTTTACAACGAAGGCTTTGCGCCAAGGGGATTTCATTTCATTAAGATTATGCAACCAGAAAAGGTTCGATGATAATTAATTTGAACTGAGAAATCCTAACTTGCACCGAATGAAGAATCCATCACTGAAAAATATTCAAGTCGAAGTAGATGCAAGTTATTTGTATCAAATTTTATCTGAAAACGAAGAGGATGCTAATGTCGCGCATGTTTTTAAAGAAATGAGTGCGATTGAAAAAAGTCACGCTCTTGCATTTTTGAAAAAAAATGGTTTGAGCGAAGACCAAATGCCTCAACCTTCCAAACGAGCTAAATTCTTGCATTTTATCGGGAAAATGTTTGGGTATGATTACATTCTTGGGGTGTTACTTGATACCGAAAAAAGTGTTTCTTCCGGGATTTTAAAAGCGAGAAATCTTTCAAAAACTCAAAGTTCAATTTCAGACACAGCGCATGTTACAATCCTGAAGAACATCATTGATAGCAATAAAAATATCTCAGGAGCGACGTTAGCGCGCTTCGAAAAAAGACATCGATCAGTTGGAGGAAATGCATTGCGAGCGGCAGTTTTAGGTGGAAATGATGGATTGGTGTCCAACTTCAGTTTGGTCATGGGAATTGCAGGAGCCACAGGCGGACAAAGTGAAGTTTTACTTACAGGATTGGCCGGATTACTTTCCGGAGCACTTTCAATGGCATTGGGCGAATGGATTTCGGTAAAAAGTTCGCAAGAGTTGTATGAAAACCAAATGCAACTCGAAATGGATGAGTTGGAAACAAATCCAGAAGGGGAAGAAAAAGAATTGGCTTTGATATACATGAGTAAAGGAATCCCTGAAGAACAAGCACGTTCAATGGCAAAATCAATCATAGCGGATAAAGACCACGCACACGAAATTTTAGTGAAGGAAGAACTTGGAATCAACGCTGAAGAATTAAAGGGTTCCGCTATGGAAGCCGCTGTTGCATCTTTTATTTTGTTTGCAGTCGGAGCGATAATACCTGTTATTCCTTTCTTTTTTATTGGTGGCTTTTGGGGGATATTCTTTAGTTCGTTATCTAGTGCAATTGGGTTATTTATCATTGGCTCAATCATCACACTTTTCACCGGAAAAAGCATTTGGTTTTCGGGTTTTAGACAAGTTGTTTTTGGCTTGTGCGCTGCAGCAATAACTTTCGGAATTGGGAAGTTGATTGGAGTTTCTGTTGCGGGGTGAAACCAATTTGGTAAAAGTATATGAGTGCTTAGTTGTTTACTTTGAGCTAAATAGCTTTATTTCGTAATTGATTTATAAAGTTCTTTTGGATTTTGACGATTGTCCCAAAACGCTAAAACAATAATGAACTTGTCTGTAATTTTATAATATAAACTGAAATGTCCCATGGCAGATTCTCTCACATCCTTTATTTCGGTTTCAGCAAAAGCTTTGGGATTTTTAACAATAACATTCAAATGACTTTTTGTTACTTCAATTAATTTGCTTGCGTAGATATAATTTTGGTTTCTGTCCGCCCAGTATTTTAATATTTCGCGACGTTGTCTTGCTGCTGTATTAGTCCAAACTATTTTTCTTTTAGCCATTCTAAGTCCGATTTATCCAAATCCTCTTGAGAAATAATATTGCCGTTCAAGATGTCATTTTCACTCATTTCAAGCATCAATTTTTGTTCATGAGTTAGTTTTATCTTTTGGTCACTTCCCAAACCAGATTCAATCAAACGTAACAGCGCGTTTAAATAATCTTTATCTGAAATAGTTAATAGTTTGTCAATAATTCCATTTCTAATTAAATCAACTTGGGCCATTTTTCATTCTTTTTACTAAGTTAGAAATTCGTTTCTTCAAATCCAAGTTTTATAATAATTTCAATCTTAACTATTGTTACAATTTTACACATTATTAAAATCCATTCTTCACGGTCTGGAATCTTTTAATTATCTGGCATTTTCTTGCATCCAGCGCATGAAAAACTTATCATAAACTTGATAATGTGGTTTTTCGTCAGAATTATTTTGGTATATTAACTCTTTATCTAACAAAGCCGCCAAACTTCTTTGAACACTCGATGCGCTTTTGAGATCATATGTTGTTATAATTGAACCGGAAAGCAAATGGGAAGCAGTTTCCTCCTTTGCAATAGCTATTAAAAGTTTCCATTGCGCCGAAGGTAGCATGTTTCTATATTGATAAAAGGTGTTTTCTTGTAATTTCAATAATTCAAGTCCTATTTTTTTTGCATCCGACAAGGTTATATTTTTATTGTGTTTAGCGTAAAGATAATTGCAGAAAAACTGTGTGTAATACGTATGACACATGGTCCAATCTAATATGTGTTCAACCGCTTCTTTTTCAATTGTTTGTTTTCCGTTTTTAAAGTGATTGGTAATAAATTCAAGATAAATCGAACGATCTATAAATCCTAGATGCATATTAACGCAACTTGCAAAAGATGGTCTTTTCGCGGAGTTAAATAATTCGTGCATTAAGGTTTGGTTACTTCCGCAAAAAAGCATGCTAGTATTTTTTAAATTTTGAAAAATAGTTCTCAGTATTGCTTCCACATTTTTTTCAGGGTAACTTAAAATTTGTTGAAATTCATCAAAGGCAACTACAAATTGAGAACCTTGTTCGTCAATTAATTTAAATAGTTGTTCCAGTGATTTTTGCTGTTGCGTTGGATTTTCGATTGTTAAACTTAATTCTGGTGTGCCATTCACTTCGTCGAAGCTCAATACTGGGCGAAAGGATTTTAGTATTTCCCAAATTCGCTTACTTGTTTTTTTTTCTGGAGGAAATCGTTGGTAGATCTCACTAGCCAATTGATTGATTAAGTCTTCTAAATTTTTTGTTGCGAGTATATCTAAGTAAATATAATTAACTTTTTGTTGTTTTAATTTATTAAAAACATGGTAAATCAATCCTGTTTTTCCCAATCTTCGTAATGCGAAAAGTGTCACATGTTGACCATTGAGTAAGTATTTTTGAAGTAATTCAGTTTCTTTCTCGCGGTCACAGAAATGCGTTTCATCTTGATAACCAATTAATAAAAACGGATTTTTTTCTTGTTTCATAAAACAAAGTTACTGAAAATTATTTTTTATGCGTTA
>JBILIY010000150.1:0-4443 GCA_044368815.1 Crocinitomicaceae bacterium | reverse complement strand
TGCTGCACCACGATATTTTGGAAGCAGAGAGGCATGAAGATTAAAGGTTCCTTTTGGTGGCATTGCCCAAACAATTTCAGGTAACATACGAAAAGCTACCACAACGAAAATATCCGCATTGAATGCTTTCAAATCCGAAAGAAACTGCTCATTTTTTAACTTTTCAGGTTGAAGAATTGGTAAATCATGATCTATCGCAAAGATTTTAACCGCACTTTCTCTAAGTTGTTGTCCTCGCCCCGCTGGTTTATCAGCAACTGTTACAACCCCAACAACATCATGATTACTTTTTACTATGGCATCTAGAATGGAAACCGCAAATTCCGGTGTGCCCATAAAGACAATTCTCAGCTTGTTATCTTGCATTATAATTAGACTATTTTGTTTTTCCAATCGAATAGTCGCAAGTATCCAATTGAAAATAATCCTAAAATTCCAAAATAAATGTATTCAACTGTCCAAATCCAATAGATATCAAAATTCCAAACTTTGATAAATAGATAACTGAAAACAGCGTAAATACCAACAGTTAAAAATTCGATAGTCATTGAATGCAGTGTATTTCCACTTCCATGAATTGTTTGGAAGTAAACTGAAACCATTCCGTACAATAAAATGGAAACAGAAACAAGTCTTAATATCTCTGCACTTTTCGCAATGTATTGTTCCTCGGGATTAATTAAATGAATCAATGTCTCTGGATATAATATAGCTCCATGAAATGAAATTAACAGAAATATGACCGTAAGGAACTGAATTCGTTTCTGTATTATTGGAATTGCAACGTACGTCTTATGACCAAGATATTGTGAAATATAGGTTTTTGTGGTTCCCGCAAATCCCCAAATGGGAACGAAGGCTAAAAAGTAAATCGATCGAATATTTTGCGAAACGGTTAAATCAAACTGACCTTTTTGCTCCAACCACGTGAAAAATAAACTCCAAGTTCCCAATGCGAAAAATCCCTGCAGCATAAGCGGACTGCCTATTCTGAGCAATTCCAACATCGATTTTCCATCAAAGGAAAAATATTGATACAGTTTATAACGCTTCCTTTCTTCTGAAAAACTTAAATAAACTATTAAAAACAACATTCCCAATCCATCGGCAATTGTGGAAGCCAAAGCCGCTCCTTCAACGCCTAACCTTGGAAATCCGAGATTACCAAGAATAAGTCCATATCCAAAAACCATATTTGAAGTTGCAGTGATTAATGCGGCGATAAGCACAACCCATGTTTTACCCGTAGCAATAAAAAAAGCCTGAATCGACAGTGTTATCATTGCAAAAAACAGGGCAAATGCTCGAATGTGAATAAAATCTCCTTGCAAGGCTCCTATGATTTGATCTTTTGAATACATCAAAATGATATTCGGCATTAAAAAGTAAAGCAATAGAAAGAAGAAGGTAGCGAGTATAAAATGTGTGATGACAGTCGTTCCAAATATTCTACCAATTGCTCCTTGCCGCTCTTCCCCTATTCTTCTTGCAATAATTATTTGAGCACCATCCGCCATCCCAATCAAGCACATATACATGGTTACATAAAGCAAACCTCCATTACCGACTGCAACAAATGCCTCTGTTGAAAATCGACTAATGAGGGCTGAATCAGTAATCATTACAATTGATTGTATGAATCCCGATACCATCATTGGCAATGCGACACCTAAAATCGTTTTATATCGTAGATCTAGCATCAGTCAACTTGTATAACAAGACCTTTTAAATATTCGCCTTCTGGATGAAATGCATTGATTGGATGATCTGCAGGTTGATGCAACTGCTCCAAAATCCGAACATTTCTGCCAGCTTCGATTGCGGCAGCGATTATGGTATTCGTAAACAGATATTTATCCACAACTTGAGAGCATGAAAACGTAAAAATCAACCCTCCCGATTTAATTTGTCGGATAGCGTGTGCGTTCAATCTTTTATAACCTTGAATCGCTTGATGACGTTTATCACGGTGTTTAGCGAATGCCGGGGGATCCAAAACGATTATGTCGTAATCTTCTTTCAATTCTTTCATATAATCCATGGCATCAGCTGTGATTGAAGCATGCAGTCCAAGGAATTTGTTTATCTCTAAATTAGCTTCAGTTAACTCAATCGCTTTTTTTGAACTATCCAATGAATGAACCAAACTCGCATTTTGATTGAGAGCTTGTAAGCTAAATCCTCCTGAATAACAAAAGGTGTTTAACACTTTCTTCCCAAATGAATATTTACCCAATAGCGCTCTGTTTTCCCGTTGATCAATGAAAAATCCTGTTTTTTGACCCGTAATCCAATCGATTTTGTAATTTACTCCATTTTCAATGGCCGAATGAGGCGTTTCACAACTTCCATAAAGATATTCATCCTTTGTTTGAATCCGTTCAGGCAAGGTGTCGGCTGATTTTGAATAAATGGACTTCAAATGATCTCCGAAAGCTACTTTTAAAGCATGTGCTATTAAATTAACAGAACGATACATTCCAATGGAATGACATTGAATAACAGCAACGCCATTATAAAAATCGATAATTAATCCTGGTAGATTGTCGCCTTCACCATGACAAACTCTGAAAATAGTATTGTTTTCATTTAATAGTCCTAAACTCAATCTCAACTGGACGGCATTTCCGATTGCTTCATTAAAAAAATTTTGATCAATCTCTTGAAATTCAAAACATAATACACGAACAGAGATAGTTGCTTGTTGAAAATGACCGACAGCTAAAAATAACCCTTTGTGATCTTCAACCATTACTACCTCGCCATCTTCGATAGTTGAAACATCCGAAAAAATTGCCCCAGAAAAAACCCATGGATGCTTTCGAAGTAATGATTGCTCCTTTCCTTTTTTGATTTGGACGTTTTTTAATGTCATGGTTGCAAAGGTACGGAAGATTTTAAGTGATCGTGGAAATGTTTTCTTCTCAGTTTAGAAATCAAATTACAATTTATTAGAAAATAAACACAAAGCAAACCGAATAGTGTAAAGATAACTTTGTCATGTAATAACCTAAAAAAATAAATTATGTCATTAGTAAAAAGAAGAGAAAGCTTAATGCCTTCATGGGCGAATGACTTGTTAGATACAAGTAGATTTTTCAGTCCAAAGTTGTTCGACTTGGGAACAGATCCATTTTCAATTGATTTTTCAAGTCGAATTCCATCGGCTAATATCAATGAAACGGAGAAAGAATATAAAATCGAGTTAGCTGTTCCGGGCATGGAACGTAAAGATTTTAAAGTTGCAATCGAAAATGGAGTTTTATATGTTAGCTCAGAGCGAGAGGAAGAACAAGAGGACGCTGACAAGAACTATACACGCAGAGAATACTCATACAATGGTTTCAAACGTTCTTTTTCGTTACCGGAAAATTGTTTTGAAGATAAAATTAAAGCCAAATACGAAAATGGTATTTTAAATCTTATTCTTCCTAAAAAGGAATTAACGATTATGAAACCGGCAAGTGAAATTCCGGTTTTATAAACCTGATTCAATTCAAAAGATTGATTTCAGGATAAATGAGTGATTTTTTCACTCTAAATTTGAAAACCTCTCGTCAATTTGGCGGGAGGTTTTCTCAATAAATTAAAATCTATAAACCTGTTATTTTGGCATAAATTTTCCCGCTCCAATAAAGCGCTTTGAACGAATTTTCTGATTCGTAAACAAAACTGAAATTCGCTTTTAAATAACCTTTTTCAAACTCGGATTTATCAGCGAAAAATTTACCCTCTTTCAATGTAAAAATTCTTGTCACCCCATTGTTTTTTAAATAAGCCCATGAAGTAACAAAATTATCTTTCAATCTAAAAAAAAGACTACAATTCAAACTGTCATCGCTTTTAGTAAAGCCTTCCAATGTAAAATCACCATATTTTTTAACAGATAAATAGTTGTTGTTTTTCATATCTATCAAGGTAGATCTTGAATCCAAGGAGAAATAATGTCTTGTTGAATCAATCAAGGTGTAAAAAACATTCATAGAATCAGCGATTATTTTCCTTCTCTTGTCCAACATTTTTTGTGCCCTCGGAGGACAATCCCAACATATAATTTGTTGATAATCATTTAAATCGATTCCACTCGTATATTCCCATTTAGTTGCAAATGAATAGTCTCCTTTTAATTCAAAAAACCAACCAACGGGAATTGAAAAACTTTCTTTTTCCGTTGTTTTTACACCTGAATAATCGTAATCTCTGACAGCGCAGGATAACAAAACTGAAAGGAATAGTAGAAAACGAATCAAGCGAAAATAAACCTTCAAAATTGTTTTTTTTCGAAATTAGTTGAAAAAGTAACGCTGAAGGTTATGGAAATCAAATGTTCATTCAAATTGAATTGTTCAAATGTTTTCTAATTTCAAAAGTAAACTTTACATATTCCAATTATTTTTGCTTAAAAATCAAAATGGCTAATAAAAGAGATTTAAAAAAGAGTAT
>JBILIY010000342.1:0-2625 GCA_044368815.1 Crocinitomicaceae bacterium | reverse complement strand
CTGAATAAGAACCATAAGTGTAGGTCCATTTCATAGAACCATCCTTGTCAAATGTCATAGTTAAGCCATAATCTGCTCCTAATACTTGACTTCCAACTGATTTTACATCCCAATCACCAGCAACTCGCGTTTTTTTAGACAACAAAGAGAACTTTGGACCATCTTCGTATTTACCACAGCTACTTACTGTAAGTGCTGCAACTCCAGCTAATGAAGCATAAGCTAATTTTTTAGAATTTTTCATTTTATTAAAATTTTCACAAAAGTATAAAAATAATTTTTCTTTTTAGAACAAAAAAATATTTGTTATCGACTTCAAATGAAATGTGTTTTAATAAATCGTAAATCAATTTGTTATTTAAACTAGATATGAAACGATAGATTTTGCTTGCCGCAATTCGTTAATCTTGAATTACATACCTATAGGTTCTTGAAAATTTATTTTCAGTATTAACGAAATTTTTAGAATCATTCTCTTAGAATTGGTAAATTCGTTATTCAATGGCTCAAATCGACCGACTTCGTTTAGCCCAATACGGGAATCTTGAATTACTTGCCAAGCAAGTGGTCGAGGGATTTATTACAGGTTTACACAAGAGTCCTTTTCACGGGTTTTCTGTTGAATTTGCCGAACACCGTTTGTATAATACAGGAGAATCTACCCGTCACATCGATTGGAAGCTATATGGTAGAACAGAAAAAATGTTTACTAAAAAATACGAGGAAGAGACGAATCTGCGCTGTCAAATTGTGATTGATAGCTCAAGTTCCATGTATTTTGAAAAGGACGATATTTCAAAATTTGAGTTCTCAGTATATGCCGCGGCAAGTTTGATAGAACTTTTGAAACGACAGCGAGATGCAGTTGGACTTACGTTTTTTAATGAGAAAATAGAACTTCATACCCAGGCGAAGTCATCTCCAGCGCACCATCGTTTTCTTTTTAGTGAATTGGAAAAACGATTTCATCACTATCAAGAATATAAACGAGTTACGACAAACACCATTCAAGCATTACATGATATCGCAGAATTGACACATCGCAGAAGTTTGGTTGTTGTTTTTTCGGATTTACTCGATGACCCAGATCGGATAGATGAATTATTTCAAGCGTTGAATCACCTGAAACATAATAAGCATGAGGTAATTCTTTTTCATGTTGTAAATCAGTCTTTGGAGGTAGATTTCAATTTGGAAAATAGGCCTTATCAACTTATTGATATGGAGACAGGTGAGAAGATGCGGCTACAACCGGCTGAAGTGAAAGCGAAATATGTGGAAGGAATCCAAAACTATTTCAACGAAATCAAAATGCGTTGTGCAAACTACCGAATTGATTTTATGCCCGCACCAATCGCATCAGGTTATAACCAGGTTTTATTGGAATTTCTTTTAAAAAGACAAAAAATGGTTTAAAAGGATCCAGCTTTCATTCCTTGAAAATAATCTTAAGTGCTTTGTCTGATTTGTCGTACCTTTGCGGTCAATTTAATTAAATGTCACACAAATCCGGATTTGTAAATATCGTTGGAAGTCCAAATGTTGGTAAATCAACCCTAATGAATCGTTTGGTTGGGGAAAAACTTTCCATTGTTACATCCAAGGCACAAACGACAAGACACCGAATTTTAGGAATTGTAAATGATGAAAACCATCAAATCGTTTTTTCTGATACACCAGGTGTTGTCAATGCTGCATACAAGATGCACGAAATAATGATGGATTATGTGAATGCCTCATTGAAAGATGCGGATGTTTTACTTTTTATTACGGATACCCTGGAGTCAGAGATGAATCATAAAGAAACGCTTGAGAAAATCAAGAAAATCAAGGTTCCTGTTCTTTGCCTCATTAATAAAATTGACCTTTCAAATCAAGAAAAACTTACCGAACGTGTTCTCTATTGGCAAGAGCAACTTCCAAATGCAATTATTTTTCCAATTTCCGCTTTACACGATTTCAATATCGATCAGGTTTGGAGTCGAATTCTGGAGTTGATTCCTGAAAATCCGCCTTACTATGATAAAGAGGAAATTTCGGATCGGCCAATGCGCTTTTTCGTTTCTGAAATCATTCGGGAGAAAATTTTTCTTCATTGTCAAAAAGAAATTCCCTACAGTTGTCAAATAGAAATTGAAGAATACAAAGAAGAAGGTTTGATGACTAAAATTCGCGCTTTAATTATAGTGGAACGAGATTCACAGCGAGGAATTATCATTGGTAAAGGAGGGGAAATGTTGAAGCGAATTGGTAAAGAGGCTCGAATTGAAATAGAGAAATTTACTGGAACGAAAGTATATCTTGAAAATTACGTTAAGGTTGACAAAGATTGGCGATCAACTGAAGCAAAATTGAAACGTTACGGTTATTAGGTAACGAATATAAAAAGAATCAAATGGGAAATATTGTTGCGATTGTGGGAAGACCAAATGTTGGCAAATCGACTCTATTTAATCGGTTAACGGAATCACGTGATGCAATTGTTAAAGAAGTTAGTGGTGTAACAAGAGATCGAATTTATGGTAAAGGAGAGTGGAATGGGTATCAATTTTCTGTAATAGATACAGGAGGTTATGCGAAAACTCACGAGGATATTTTTGAAGGAGAAATTCGTAAACAAGTAGA
>JBILIY010000120.1:0-5031 GCA_044368815.1 Crocinitomicaceae bacterium | reverse complement strand
ATACTTCTCGCGGTAATCTACCGTTAACGGTAAAAAATCCACACCTTCTTTTGCATCAGCTGCTGCAACGACAGTTGCTAATAACATGGTATCGCCCATGCGAACCACTACAGACCCATCAGCCTGTTTTGCCAGTTTTCCCGTTTCGACGCTTATCTCCTTGCCGCCGGTAATGATTGACTTTCTTAAACCTATATTCATCTTTATTTATTTACTTGTTTAGTTCAAAATGAGATTTGATTTCCCCCTTTGAAGGGGGCAGAGGGGGATGACTTGAAAATAATGTAATTCTGTTCCTTTCAACCAAATTTCCCAAAGATTCAAATTTTCATTTCATTTATTCTTCATTTCAATCAAATGCTTTTTTTGTCACCTCACTCACTCTCTCCTCAAGGAGAGAAGCAAACTATTTCTTCGTCAAGAACTAGGGTACAATAAAAAAAAGACACCCGACCAAAGCCGAATGTCCCCTCTCAATAAATTATTTTCGCAGCTCAGCGAACGAATTAACGACGTAATCCTAATTCTTTTACTAAAGCACGATATTTTTCAATGTCTTTACCTTTTAAATAATCTAAAAGACTACGACGCTTACCTACAAGCAATTGAAGTGCTCTTTGCGTACCGAAATCTTTTCTATTCTTTTTTAGGTGCTCAGTCAAATGGCTAATTCGGTATGTGAATAATGCTACTTGACCTTCGGTAGAACCGGTGTTTGTTTCAGAACCTCCGTGTTTCGCGAAGATTTCTTTCTTTTTTGTTGAATCTAAATACATTCCAATATTGTTTAAATAATTTTTATGTAGTACCTGAACTTTTCAAATACGGTGCAAAGATACTCTTTTTTTCTTGATCACAAAAAAAATCCCCACTTTCGTGAGGATTACTTTTGGATGTTAATTTTATTTAGGAATCCAATAAAGAATCATTCGAATTTTCATTCTTTGGATCTGGTCCATACTCATTCTCTCCATTATTACCTTCAGTCACACAAAGAATAAAATTGTAAATAGGAATTAGAACATACCATCCACTTTTACCAACATCATGCATTCTTCTTACCGCAACAGCTATCGATGGCAATAAAATAGCCAAAGAATACAGATTTGCTAAAAGCGGAAAATCCAAAAGCCCACCAATAAATCCTAAAATAAAGGAAGCAATGAAATTGAATAATACAAACATCCAATATTCTTTTCTTCTTGCTCTGCCGTTAAAGTTGGCATAGTTTTGTAAAACTTTTAAATAATAATTCATAAAAACATAATTTTTAAAATTTGTTAAATTTTTTGTGAATTTAAAAATAATAATGTTTTGAAGCAATTATCAGTGAAAAAAAAAATCAAGAATGATGAAATTTATATCATTTAAAAATGAAATACTTACGATAAATTTCCTCTTTATTTGCAGATATGTAGGATTTATAAGCGTTAGCAGCCGGCATAAGTTTTTTGTCCTTCAAATGAACTAAATACCAATCATTTTCAATAGGTAAACCAGGAGTTTCAATAATTTCTAGCTGCCCAAGAGTTAATTCATTACGAATACCAATTAAAGGTAAAATGGAACATCCCATACCACTAATTACCGCTTGTTTAACAGCCTCATTCGACGTTAATGTGAGTGATTTTTCTGCATTAATTTTTTGTTCTGAAAGAAAGTTCTCCATAGCCATCTTCGTTGCGGAACCTGCTTCTCGAAAAATAAATCGATATTTATTAAAGAATTCGCTCTCAGATGCTTTATACAAATTTACTGATCCTTCACCACCAACTAAAACTAATTTATTTTGAAACAATTTTGTCGTTTCAATATTCAAATTCTCTGGAAGGCGCGTCATTAGCACAAAATCAACATTGTTTTGCTCCAAATTTTTAATGACGTTATTTCGATTGGAAACATCAAGATCTAATTCAACATCTGGATTTTCCTTTAAGAAATCTGTCAAAAGATAAGGTACAACATATTTACCAGTTGATACAACCGCTATTCTTAATTTCCTTCATATAGAGCTCTTTTATAATTAATCGCGTTGACCTCGTTTATAATTAGTCTGGCTGCTTCAGCAATTTCATAGCCAAAAGCCGTAACAAAAAGTCTTTTATTTATTACTTCAGTCAACGGAATATCGAATTGTTCTTGAAAATTTTTCAATTGTATTGAAACCGCTGGCTGAGTTAAAAATAACTTTTCAGCAGCCTTAGTAATGCTCTTTTGTTCTACAATTTGAATAAAAATACGAAGCTGATTTAATGTAAAGTTCATAGCTTATGTTTATGAATACGATATTAACAATAAATATTCATATATGAAAAAAGAATTTCAAATTTGTAATGAAAATGAAAGCATTGACCTTTTCTTGGATTTCACTAACGATCATTTTGCTTTTTAGTTTTTTCTTCAAGGACAGTATTTTAATAAATTCACTTTTATCGTTATCATTTATACACGTGTGCTTTACTCTTAAAAGGTTTAATCAAAATAACTATGAATAATACAAATCAATTCAAATTAATTAGTGGGGAATTTTCCTATGAGCAAGCAAAAGATATTCTTACTGATTTATACTCAAGCAAAATAAAATTTCACTCTGTTTGTGCATTAAGACATGAGGAAAAATATGCAAAAAAAAGCACATTCCATGCGGATAGAATTATCGAATTGAAATCAGAACGCGATCAAATATTAAAATTTCTCGAAAATACAACAGCAGATGAAAAAGTGACAATTGAGTCTAATATTTCGATTACGATTTCATAATTTTTCACTCCATTATTAAAGATTACCTGACGTGTTGATTTTTAAATGCTGTTAACGTTTGAAAACGAAGTTATTGACTCTAAAGTTCACCTCTGAATAGAAACGAATCTTTTTTGATAATTTTTAATTAATCGAACAAGGACAGACTAGGAATGTTAAGATTACATGAAAACATTTCTTTTTATAGGATCAAATTCAGATGTTGCGAAGGAAGCTCTGAAAATATTAGAATCAAACGGAAATAAGGTTATCTGTATTTCACGGAACCATATTGACGAAGTTGAAAATAATTTGATTGGAAATCCTGTTTTAAACGATTTACCAGAGATAGATATTGAAATCGATGGATTGGTTTATTTCCCAGGTAGCATAACGCTAAAGCCTTTCCGATCATTAAAACAAGTTGATTTCCAAAAGGAACTGGAAATAAATGTTCTAGGAGCAATTAATTCCATTCAGAAATACATTCCAAAACTGAAGGAAGGTTCAAGCATCGTTTTATTCAGCACAGTTGCAGTTCAGGTTGGAATGCCATTTCATAGTGCTGTATCCGTTGCTAAAGGCGCCGTCGAAGGTCTGACAAGAGCACTTGCCGCTGAATTTTCACCTAAAATACGCGTGAATTGCATTGCTCCTTCTCTTACAAATACCAAGATGGCTTCGAAGTTTTTAAGTTCACCAGAAAAACAAGATTCTGCTGCCCAGCGTCATCCATTAAAAAAAGTTGGAAGCCCTGAAGATTTGGCAAACGCAGTCGTTTTTTTATTAAACAATAATTCCGCATGGATGACAGGTCAGATTTTACATATTGATGGCGGAATGTCCACGCTCAAACTATGAGTTTCAAAGGAAACAAATCCTATTTACCATCCAAAAATTGTTTGACTTGTCAACGACCATTAAGCTGGCGCAAAAAGTGGGAGAAGAATTGGGATGAGGTGAAGTATTGCAGTGACCGGTGCCGAAAAAATAAACATGAATAAAACCTATTCTACTGTCAAACTAATTCTTGGCGACCAACTTAATTTAGCACATCCCTGGTTTGAAAAATTTGACAAAGAAGTCCTTTTTGTTCTAATGGAAGTGCGGAGCGAAACGGATTATGTCAAGCACCATATCCAAAAAGTCGTTGGGATTTTTGACGCCATGCGAAAGTTTGCTCAAGTTCTAACTGAAAAAGGTCATCAAGTAAAGTATTTCAAAATTAATGATAGTGACAATAAACAATCTTTTACGAAAAATCTAGAGTATCTTGTAAAGCAATTTTGTGTTCAAGAAATTCATTACCAACTTCCAGATGAATTTCGTTTAGATGAAGAATTAAAATCATTATCCGAGAAGATTGGTTTACCTGTTATTGAGAGTGATTCGCATCATTTCTTGACATCAAGAGATGAACTAAAAGACCTTTTTGAAGGTAAGAAAACGTTTTTGATGGAGACTTTTTACCGCAAAATGCGGGTAAAACATCAAATTTTAGTTGATTCTGCAAATCAGCCGATTGGTGGAAAATGGAATTTTGATCAGGATAATCGAAAGAAAGTCCCTAAGAATCATCATATTTTATCAACTCAACTCAAAACAAAAAATTGCTCAGAAGTTTATGATGATATTCTCAAAGCTGAGATTGAAACCATCGGAAACATTATCCCAACTCAATTTCATTGGACAACGACTCGCAACGAAGCAATTGAACTTTTGGAAGAATTTGTAGAAATAGCACTTCCTCTTTTCGGAACGCTGCAAGATGCGATGACAGAAAAACACTGGTATCTATATCATTCTCGGTTGTCATTTGCCATGAATGTGAAATTGATAAGTCCAATGGAAGTAATTCGTCGGGTTGAAAAAGCATATTACGATGAGCCTGAACGCTATGAATTGAATCAAATTGAAGGCTTTATTCGACAAATCTTGGGTTGGCGTGAATACATGCGTGGAATCTATTGGGCTAAAATGCCGGAGTATGCTACTTTGAATTTTTTCAACCACGAGCGAAAGTTACCAAGCTGGTTTTGGACGGGAGAAACGAAAATGAATTGCCTCAAACATGTTGTTAATCAGTCCCTCGAGCAAGCCTATGCGCATCACATTCAGCGTTTGATGGTAACAGGAAATTTTGCCTTGCTAGCCGGAATTCATCCTGATGAAGTTGATCGCTGGTATTTGGGAATTTACATCGATGCGTTTGAATGGGTAGAGATTACCAATACACGTGGAATGAGTCAATATGCTGATGGTGGAATTGTTGGTTCTAAGCCCTACGTGAGT
>JBILIY010000246.1:0-3373 GCA_044368815.1 Crocinitomicaceae bacterium | reverse complement strand
GGATTGCCATTTTGCTTCAATACGAGCGATATTTCAGCTGCATCTGTGTTCGTAAAATCGGGAGCTCCAACTGAGGTCCATTGAGCGAAATTAATCGATACGAGTAAAGAAAATAGGGTTGATAGGATTAAATTAACTTTTTTCATGGTGCGTTTTTCTTACAAGTTTACGCACGGCAAATGAAGTCAGAAAAAAAAATGGGCGAACTGGAAAACTTAATGGGTGAAATTAGAATTTATTGGGGTGAAATGTTAAGCATTTTAAGGAGTTGCTCTTTATAGCTTTCACTAATTGGGATAACTTCTTGACCAATTTTTAATTCATTACTTTGAATTTGATCAATCTTCAAAATGTTTATGACAAACGATCTGTGCACACGAAATACGTTGGGGTTTGAAAATTTTAAGATAAATTCCTTTAACGGAAGCATGATAAGCCGTTTTTCCTTGGTTGTCTTGATGGTAATGTAATTGTCTTCAGCCTTGGCCCAGAGGAAATCGTCAATCGTTACTTTAAAAAATGTATGACCATCTTTTAAGAATAACTCGTTGATGTTGGCATATTTGTTTACTTCAGGCAATCGTGCCAAACAAATTTTAATATCCTCATTTCGAAAGGGTTTAGCTAAAAAATCTGCTATTTTTAATTGTTTACTTTTGGATATGACCCGATCATCCACATTAGACGTCAAGAATACCAAATTCATCTTGTGCCGATTTTGAAGCAGTTCAGCGACATCTGTTCCATCATACGAGCTTGCCAATTGAATGTCAATAAAAGCTAAATCTACCGATTCAAATTCTTCTAAACGATTTTCAACCTCCTCATAACGATCAAATTCACCAACAACTTCGTGCCCTAATTCTAGTAACAATAATCTCAATTCGATTTGAATTAAAGGATCATCTTCAATCAATATGATTTTCATTTGAATAAAATTGGATGGTTAATTGCGAAGTTAAATTGAATCCATTTTGACCAGATATTTTTGTGTTGCTACCGATTTTCTTGAGAAGTACGGATAGCAATTCGGAACCAAAAGAGCTATTCTCGGTAGAAGGCTCAAATCCATTTCCATTGTCAATATAGGTTAATTCTAATTTGTCTTTAATTTCTTTTATCATTATCGTTATTGAAGGGTTTTCAATCTGAAAAAATGCATGCTTAATAGAATTGGTAATCAACTCATTTATAACTATCCCCAGCGAAATTCCCGCATTAATGTCAAGTAGTTTATCTTCAAATTCTAGCTTAATATTTAGACTAGGTAATAAATTAGTGGATTGATTTTTTATTTCAACCAAAATTTCAGAAAGTTTGATTTTTTCCCATTTTTTTGATTCAAAAAGTTTTTCATGAAGTCGGGCTATTACTTGTAACGAATCCTTCACTTTTGTTAATTTGTTTTTGTCGTTGCCAACTAAATGATTTAATTCTATCGTTAGTAAACTTGAAACGAGTTGTAAATTATTTTTTATTCGGTGATGCAACTCCCTTGAAAGCAAATCTGTTTCATTTAATTTACGCATAGTAATTTCATGATTCCGTCTTTTTAATCGAAAGGCAAGAAATAAAATAATTGAAAGCGCTATTAAAATCAAAATAATTATGACACCTACTTGAATTTTATTGTGTTGTTCAGTACTACGGTTTTTAGCTTTAAGAAGTAAAATGTCTTTTTGCTTGATAAATTTTTCTTTTTCCGCAAGTTTGAATTTCTTCTCGTATTTTGCCAAGAAATCATTCCTTTCGGTGTTGTACATAAAGTCTCTTAACGAGTCGTATTTTTTATACCATTCAATAGACTCTTTGAATTGATTTCGACTTTCATTTAGTTGAGCAAGTGATTTATAGAAATATTGAATTCGTTCATTATTCGAGGTTTTTTCTGCAAGATTTAATCCGAATAGATAGGCTTCCTCTGCTTCAAAGAATTTACCCATTTCTTTATAAATCTCACCCCTGGAAAACCAAATGGTTATTCGCGTATAATTGTCATTTTCAGGAACAAATAACTCACTTTTCAAATTGTATATTAAAGCTGAATCAAGTTCTTTTAATTCAATAAAAAGACCCGAAATACTAGCATTTGCAATCGAAATCATCAGTGAATCATTGTACTTTATTCCGAGCGCCAAAGATTGACTGTAAGTAGATTTAGCGAGATTTAGCTTTCCTAAATTTTTATAGCATATGCCAATGTTATTTAAGGCTTTTGAAATTCCATCACGTTCGTTGGCTCGCTTGAAGTATCGAATTGCATCGCGATGCGCTGAAATAGCCTTCTCATATTCGAATTGATAATAATAATGTGCTCCCAAATTATTATAAGCATCTCCTAAATCGGCAAATGCTTTTGTTTGTTTAAGTTTTCTGATACCTGTAAAAAGAAAAATGCGTGCTGAATCACTTTTCATTTTAATATCGTAATAAATACCAATGCGATACAAAGCACCACCTTCACCTGCGAGGTAATCAATTTTCTTTGATTGTTTATATGCTTTCTTGGCGAGTAGAAATGCTTTTTCTAAATCTTGATCATATGTATTGTAAAAGTCCGCATTCCATTTATTGATCTGCTGTTGGCTAATTTGACCATTAACCATGCAAGCTAATAAAGCAAAACAGCAGAAAAGGATATTTTTCATTTGAAATGTTGAAATACCAAGATACTAATTGTTTTCGGCATAAAAAACTGAAAAAACAATTATTTTACGAGCTATTCCGTTTAGAATAAAACTTGGTTTAGTTCCAAGTTGTAACTTCTTTTCCATCCCTCACAAAAATTCCTGCATCAGATGAAGTATTTTTGTCCTGAGTCTGGGTTAATAAAATCACCACCAATAAAACTCCATTTATTATTAAAAGAACTGATGAACCGTGAATCAAATAAATGGTATCACTCAGCTTTTAATCCAATTTAATTTTTAGTTCCGTTCGACGGTTTAACTGGTGTTCATTTTCAGTACACTTAACACCATCGACACATTTATTTACCAATTGTTTTTCACCGTATCCCTTTGCTATAATTTTATCTGCTGGAATTCCATTTTGCTTGATGTATTCAACACAACTTTTTGAGCGTTGTTCGGCTAACCAAACATTATAAATATCAATTCCTCTCGAATCCGTATGAGAACCTAATTCAACCGTCAAATCGGGGTGTGCCTGCATGTACCTCACAAGTTTATCTAACTCAACTTTACCCTCTGGACGTAAATTCCATAAGTCAAAATCATAATAGATGTTCTCAAGTTTGATAAGCTCCGAATCCGTTCGTTTATTCATAGATAAGGTAATTGTTCGATCCATTTTACAATCCCCTTTTTTACTAAAATCTACACGAGCATCATAAAAATTAATCTTGTTGGCA
>JBILIY010000119.1:0-5038 GCA_044368815.1 Crocinitomicaceae bacterium | reverse complement strand
AAAATCCAAAAATCCACAAGGGAATGCTGTTCTGAAAGCCTATTTCAATATCATCTTTGACTAAAAAAGCATTATCAAAATCAAGAATTTGTTTTCTTGTTTTGTTTTTGCCACCAATTTCAAAAAGAAATTTATTATTCACTAATATATCTCCTTTGTTGGGTAAAGAAATAGTATGATTATGACTAAAGTTTTGCAAGAAAAAAGTCTCTCTAACCGTTCCAATGTCAACTTTATCTCCTGATATTGCATACATCAAATTGGTATTGTGCATCCAGATTTTATCCGGTTTATTCAATATGCTAATGCTTTTGGTTTGTTTGTAGGTCGATCTAATTAACTCTGCTCTGTCCAACAATTGTAATGCACGAACTAACGCATTGCGATTCAGCTGAATGCTTTCACTAATTTTATAAATATTTGGTGTAAATGGAACATTTGAAGAAATGACAAACAATAATCGTTTCAATTTTGCTATTGTTTGGTAATCTAAATTTTCAGTTGCTTGAATATCTACTTCTAAAATTAAATTAACGGTATTTCTTATTTTTTGATAGTATTCGTCTACATTGTTTTCATAATAAGGATAATTGCCAAACCTAATGTATTTGAAGAAATACTTGAAAGGGGTAAATTGTTGGGTGAGTTTTGCGCAAATTTCTGTATGATTTTGCAGTATTTCTTCAAATGTAAAAACGGGTAAATCTATTTTTTCATAAAGCAATAAAAATTCTCGAAATGACATTTCGGATAAACTATATGATACTGCTCTTCGACTCAAATCAGATTCACCTTTGTAAATATCTAAGATGGATGAAGAGGTAAAAATGACCTGTAAATCACTGAAATCGTCATAGATCAATTTCAATTCACGAGACCAATTAGGATATTTATGCACTTCATCCAAAAGCAATAATTTCCCGCCCATTTTGACGTAGTTTTCTGCTAAGCCATACAACGTGTTTTCTGAAAAAAACAAATCATCAAGTGCGATGTACAATACTTCGTCTATTTTATGTTCTGCGGCAAATTGGAGCAACAAAGTTGTTTTACCCGTGCCTCGCGCTCCTTTAATAGCAATGAGTCGATTTGATTTGTTTATTCTATAGAATAAATAACGCTTAAATTCAAGCGGAACACCTTTAATTTTCCGAGTAGATTTCTCAAATAATTGATTCATTTTGCTATTTTAAAAAGCAAATATAACAAATAAATGCTATTTCAAAAAGCAATAAAAACCTGAAACAAAAAACTCCCAAAATACTATTTATAGAGAAATTTCCAACAAAGTCAATTTTTCAGCAATCTTTCTTTGGCCTCAACAAGCAATTGATGAAGTTTTTGTTCCAGCTCCTTTTTAGGTGGCATGACTGTCCAATATTCAGCAACCATAATCCCATCTTTATGCATTTCCAATAGTTCAATTTGCTCTTTATTGCTTTCTGCGCAAAGGATTAAACCGATGGATTCTTTTTCGTCTTCAGCATTTTCATATCTGTTTAGCCACTTCAAGTAAAGTTCCATTTGTCCCTTAAATTGAGCTTGAAATTTTCCTAATTTTAACTCGATAGCTACCAACCTTTTCAAATTTCGATTATAAAAAAGTAGGTCTAAATAGAAATCCTCCCCATCAATAATAATTCTCTTTTGGCGCTCGGTGTTGAACAAGTCATTACTTTCGCCTTTCATTTGAATATTGGCAATTTCAGTCCGTTCGAAGGCTTTCGGTTCAATTTGTTTTCTCAATTCACGTTTACTCCAATTTTCCTCTATGGCACGGTTTGCATAGAATAACTGAATGTTTGGTTCTTTCAAGGGAATCAAAAGCAAAATATGAGACCAGGATAATTGTCGCGCCACTGGCACGACAATTTCAAACTCCATAAAAGCAGAAGCAAACTGCATCATTCTGCGCAAATTTTTAACTTCAAAATTGCACCCGTATTTCGTTGTTAACTTTTCTGCAATTGTCGGAACAACTTGTTTGCCATATTCAGCTCGGTTATTTTGAAGAAGTTCTTCGTTAATGCGTTTTCAAATTTGCCAAAAAAGCAAATTCAATTCTCCATTTACTGTTCGGTTAACTCGTTTTTTACTGGATTCAATTAAGACTACCAATTCGTTTAATAAATCAAATTCAGGATCGACCATTTTCATATATTTTCTTTACCTAAATATACAAAATGTTTGTATTATAATCAATTTATTGATTTTTTATTAATCAATTATTAGCACTGCACAAAAAAACCTCCCGACAAGCGTTGTTGTGAGGAGGTGGAATAATTTAATTCTTTTGGATATCTACTACTTAATAAATTTTAGGGCTGGTTTATTTCTAGCAATTTCACCATATGTGCCTGTTGCTTTTCAAAATACCTTTAGTTACCTCTCCAAACATCTAATCGCCTCTTTAAACTCATTATCCTCAGGATTAATCACGCGATAAAATCCTTCTTCTGTCCAGATTTGTCGACCTATTTCAGCTTTTAATAGTTTAGAAATGAGTTGTTTGCTCTTTTTGAATTCATTGTCTACGTATGAAACTTTGAAGTTCTTGGAGCTGAAAGCGCAAAAGGATTTTAAAATGGCGTCATCCACCACAAATGTTTTTGCGAATTGCTCAGCAGAAATCCATTTAGTTCGTTTGTCCTTGACGTAATCAAAAGCATAAGCATTAAATGCGCCACTGAATTGTAATTCCGTCAAATAAAAGCTTCCTCCAGTTGAATCCAGCGGAACAAAGACATCCGGATAAATTCCACCCCCTCCATAAACGATGCGACCTTTTCGTGTTTTAAACTTCAACGAATCAGGTAGTTTCTGTTTATCTGCTTGGTATAATTCACCATTCAAGAAACGCTCCTCATCTTTCATGTAATCCTCATAATCTCCCGAGTATGGTCGCTGAATGCATCTTCCAGATGGAGTGTAGTATCGAGCAATGGTAATTCTTAAGTTGCTTCCGTCCCGAAGCGCACGGTCTTCTTGCACCAATCCTTTTCCAAATGATCGACGACCAACAACAATACCACGATCGTTATCTTGCAGCGCTCCGGCTAAAATCTCACTTGCTGAGGCTGAATTCGAGTTGATGAGCACAACCACTTTCGTTTTTTCCAATAAATCTCCAGATTTAGATTTGTAAACTTGTTCTCCCGTTCTTCTACCCCTGGTTTTCAAAATCGTCATTCCTCCCAGTAAAAATTCGTCAGCGATATCTGTTGCACTGGTCAAAACTCCTCCCGGGTTGTTTCTTAAATCTAAAACCAATTTAGTCATTCCTAAACTTTTAAGCCTCTTGGCCTCTTGGTGAAATTCTTCTGCTGTTGGAACTGAAAACTGATCAATCAATATATATCCCGTATTTATATCAATCATGTAAGCACAAGAAACAGACTTTATTGGAATTAAATCACGGGTAATTGTAATGGTTTTCTTTAAATTCTTTCGAAGGACTTTTATTTGAACTTCTGTTCCTGGTTCGCCTTTGAGTTTGGACATCACGTCTTCCGTTGCTATTCTCTTTTTTCCAAGGCTTTTTCCGTTAATTTCGATGATCTTGTCTCCTGCCTTTACTCCAGCAAAATCCGATGGAGAAGCTTCGATCACGTGTGACACGCAAATTGTATCTCGTAGAACAAGAAACCGAACGCCTATTCCACCAAATTTTCCATCGATACCTTCATTTACAGCCTTCATATCTTTCGCCGACATATAATTGCTATGAGGATCAAGTTTATGAAGCATTTCTGAAATGGTTTCTTCGTAAATGTCGTCTTTATTGATTTTATCTACATAGCGATCATCCAACAAATTCAGGATATCATTCAGTTTTTGGACATCCGTTGAATTACTTTGCGTCGATAAAGTTGGAATAGCAAGTTTATTTCCAACTAAAAGTCCCACGCAAATAGCGAGTGCAATAATTAATGGTAATTTATAATTCGATTTTGGTTCTTCAGACATCATCAATGTTTTCTATTTTCAATACTTCAAGTCCAGCACTTACTAAAAAATCAATACCCGAAGTGTCTTTATAAGGTTCCTGGTATACAAGTCGAGTAATTCCGGACTGTAAAACCAATTTACTGCAATCCTTGCATGGAGAATGGGTTAGATAAAGCGTCGCGCCCTTGCAATTATTTGTGGAGCGAGCAACTTTTAATATAGCATTTGCTTCCGCGTGTAGCACATACCAATGCGTTTCCCCCATTTCGTTTTCGCAACAGTTATCAAATCCTGCCGGTGTTCCATTGTATCCATCCGAAATGATTATTGAATCTTTTACAATAATTGCTCCTACCTGCTTACGTTTACAGTGCGACAACACAGACCAACTTTTGGCTAATCGCAAATAGGCTTTATCGTAACGAGATTGTTTTTCTTGAGAAGCAAGTTCCATTTACCACAAAGGTAAAAAATAGACCGATAGGAAAGAGAAATTCTTTATTTGTAGTAAGGCGAAATCATTAAATAAACGATAACACCTGTTACAGCTACATATAACCAAACTGGAAATGCAAAACGCGTCCACTTTTTGTGTTTGTCGAATTTCCCTTCCCAAGCGAAAAGGTATGTGAATAATACAAGTGGAATTACAGCGACACTCAATACAATATGCGAAAACAAAATAAAATAGTACACATATTTAATTACTCCGATGTTTGGATCAACATTGCCGTCGTGATTTAAATCACCGTAGGTAGTTTTAGGTGTTGTAATGTGGTAGGTAACATAACAAACCAAAAAAAGTAAGCTTATTCCCAAACACAACTGAATAAGGCGTTGGTGCATTTTAACGTTCCCTGATTTTATCATCCAAAGTGCTAAAATTAAAAGAACAGCCGTTAAACCATTTAGTGATGCATAAAATGCAGGAAGAAATCGTGTATCGAAACCTTCAATTTTAATTCCAAATAAAGCCGCAACTGCAACAGGAATTACAATTGATACTGCAACGATTAACTTTCTAAATTTCGCAATTTGCGCTTCACTTTTCAATGTTGTACTCATAATTCAGTAGTTCGATTAATTCTTT
>JBILIY010000118.1:0-5048 GCA_044368815.1 Crocinitomicaceae bacterium | reverse complement strand
AGGAACGTATTTCCAAATCTACCACGCTGCGGATGGAGGAGCCTGCAATACGGGAATTCAACCTCTAACTGGAGTATTAATTAAAGACAAATTTGAATACCTTTCACACATTGAGTTTTCAGATGGCATTGATGCACTCGGAATAGATCCTGAAGCACAGCT
Organism: Crocinitomicaceae bacterium; assembly: GCA_044368815.1. GTDB lineage: Bacteria > Bacteroidota > Bacteroidia > Flavobacteriales_D > Crocinitomicaceae > UBA952. The sequence continues at coordinate 4,886 of JBILIY010000118.1, read as the reverse complement.
TACTCTGGATGCTTGTGATCCTTTTCCTGGTATTAGCTATCAGAAATTGATCGCAGGGGAAACGTATTATGTTCAGTTAACATCTGATGGAGTTACCTCAGGCTTGGTTGAAGTAAGAATTAACGATCTTGGAGGTGGCCCTTCAGGAGACTCAGAAGACATTCCTTGTCTTTCAACAACCGTTAATTATGGTCAAACTGCTATTTCCTCTGATGCAGCAAGTGCAGAAACATGGTTGCTTGACTTTGGATGTGCGTATGACGGAGCGAATGACTATGCAGAAACTGGAGCTCCACGTGCAGCCACAGATTATAATCCAGAAAATTACCACGCTTACGATTATGATAATTTCAATCTTTCGTTAGACTTGAATAATAGCGAAGTCAATGAATCAGTTTGGTTAAATTTCATTGCTCCAAACAGTGGAAGAATGATTTTCGAATCTGATTATCAGAGTGCTATTTATGGAGAAAATAATGCACTATTTGGATTCGATAAACGTTTTTCACCTGGGTTACCAACAGACTACTCATGCGCTAACCTAGAATTTATAGCGGGAGATGATGGTGGCACGAATAGTATTCTTGGAGGCGACCCAAGTGCATTAATTGACAGACGTTGCTTGGAACCCGGATACAAATACTATGGAATGGTTGATCCATCAAGTAATTTAATAGGCTCTCAAAGTATTAAATCATGGCTTTATGATCCAAGTGTTTCAGATCCAACACTAAATTCTCCGGGAAATGATATTTTATGTTTAACACTGTTAAATTCATTGTATGAAGTGCCTGTGATTCTTGCCGGGACAAATCCGACATTCCAAGCAGTTGCAGGATCGAATGTTTTTGCATGTAGAGAATATTTGGCAGGAGAACCTGCTGCAGATGCAAACCCAGTAAATAGAGCTGATCAAACCGTATGGCATTACTTTACAGCGCCTCCATCGGGTGCAGTTGAATTAAGCATTCGTGCCTACATTGGTATGGATGTATTACGTTACAATGTTTTTGAATTGTTAAATGGAACAGATTGTTATGGAGGATTAGGTCCTGCTACATTTACTGAAGACGGTACTCGAAATACGCCGATTGTAACTCCAATAATTTCTGGAACTGCTGGATTTACAGGAACGCAAACATCCGCATGTTGTTTAGAACCTGGAAAAGTATACGCTATTCAAATAGATGGTGGCTCGCCCGGTGACGAAGGACAATATATCATTGAATATATTCAAGAGGTTGCAAGTGATGCAGGTGATATTTATGTTGAATTGGCAAATGGCGATAGTTTGACAAATGCGCAACAAGATACAGCTTTTGTTTGCTTTGGCGATGTTTTCACACCGGGTATTACTGTAAATGGAATCGGTGAATCGACTCAAAGTCTTCCGAATTGCTTAACGCCTGGTTACGTTATACATCAAGTTCAGAATTTACCCGATCCAATTGCAAATACAGGTTTCAACAATGCTTACATTGACACATTAATTGGTTTGAACGGAACCTTTACAAATAATGGAGATGGAAGCGGGTCATTTGGAAATCCGTTGTATAATACATTGTATTACATTTCACCTGCCGGAGATATTACTGCTGATTGGGGTGATTTTTCATGCGGAACGTCAACGGTATCATCTGGATTACCAATCGTTTTCTTACAACAATTGAATGCAGTTTTCAACTACGACAATGCATCTTGTACCGCAACATTCTCTGCAACAGGAGGTCTAAACGGATATTATTCAAATCCATATTCTTATACGATTACAAGTCCTTCAGGTGCTGTCGTATCCAGTGGGAGTTTATCTCCTGGTGTAAGTGCTTCATATACAGGATCGGAAGCCGGAATTTACACGGTGCAAATTAACGATGGTGCTTGTCCACAAACATTTACTTTCGATGCAACCAACTGTAATAACCCTTGCACACCAACTACCTCAAATGTTAATTTAGCAATTTGCGAGGGTGAGTCCATTTTATTAGGAGGAGCTCAACAAACTGAGTCTGGAATTTATACAGATGTATTCATCACCTCTCAAGGTTGCGATAGTACCGTAATAACAAATCTTTCCATAAATCCTGTAGACAACGTTACAAAGGAACATAATTTATGTCCTGGTGGCTCCATTCAAATTGGTTCAAGTGTTTACACGTCACAAGGAGTTTATGTAGATACGCTTCAAGCAATTACAGGATGTGATTCAATTGTTACTTCTGTCGTGTTCATGCTTCCTGTGATAAAAACAAACATTGATGCCACTATTTGTTCAGGATCAAGCTATTCTTTCAATGGAATTCAATTAGGTGCAGAAGGAGTTTATCAAGATACATTGGCAACTGCTGATGGTTGCGACTCAATTATCGTTTTATCTCTATTTGTAACTCCACCGAACTCAAGTTATGAGGTTGCAGAAATCTGTATTGGTGAAACATACACTTATGGAGGACAAACTTATACAACGAGTGGAATTTATCAGGATACAATTCAAACAGCCGCTGGTTGCGATTCTTTATCTATTCTAGAGTTATCGGTAATCGATTGTGAATTCCAAATCAGTAATATTCTTACTCCTAACGACGATGGACAAAACGACACATGGCGTGTGAGTGACTTATCGAAAATCACAGACTGCAATGTGTCCATATTTAATCGTTGGGGAGAACCTGTATTTACGACAACAAATTATCAAAATGATTGGGGAGGAACTAGAGATGGGGAACCACTTCCTGATGGAGTTTATTTCTATGCTATCAAATGTTCTGATAAAGAGTTTACAGGTTCAATTAATTTGTTGAGATTTAAAAAATAAGTAAAGTCATGAGAAAAAGAGTATTAGCAATCGCGGTTTTGTTTGTTTCGTTGACTTTAACAGCTCAGCAAACGCCTCAAAGTAACGTTTATGGTTACAATAAATATTCAATTAACCCTGCCTATGTTGGAATGAATAATTGCACTGAAATTAATTTTTCACACCTCAATCAATGGGTGAAGATTGATGGAGCTCCTTTGACAAGTATGGTTAGCGTAAATAGTCGAGTTGGAAAATCACTTGGTTTGGGCGGACAAATTCTGATTGATAAAATTGGAATGATACAACAAGTTTCAGGCCTTGGAACTGTTTCATACGGCTTGAATTTCGGTGAACACAACATCAGACTTGGTGCTTCAGTTGGTTATAATCAGTATCGAGTAAACCCTTCTTCAGCTATCGCTTTTGACAATCAAGATCCAATCGTAAACGGAGGCTTGCAATCTGCCGGCGCATTGAATACAGAAATTGGTTTGGCTTACGTTTGGAAAAATCTTGAATTTGCAGTAGCTACGAAACAACTTCTTCAAACGTATTCGAATTTCGGTTACAATGATCTTCAGGGATATGGTTTAAGAAGACATATCAGCGGATTAATTGGATATCGCATTGGAATCAATGAAAACTGGTCTGTTAAACCATCTATTTGGGCTAAAGGAACAAACAATGGTTATCAAATGGATTTCAATGCAGATGTAAATTATAAAGATTTATTTTTTGGAGGACTTGGTTATAGAACAAAAGTCGGTTTGATTGGTCGCGTTGGAATAAACATCCAAAAGTTATTTTTCATCGGATACGCTTACGAGGTTCCTATGAGTAATATCGCTTCATACAGCGCTGGATCACATGAAGTGATTTTAGGATTAAGACTTTGTAAAAAAGCAAAGAATAAACCGCTAGATGAAGTTAAGAAACCAATCAAAGACACCTTGCAGACAATTGCGAAAAAAGAAATAAGGATAGACACGGTTTTAATTACGAAGGTGGATACAATCTACATTGAAAAAGCCTCCGCGTCGAAAAAAATCGACAAAACCGCTTTAATCAATAAAAATATCTTGTTTGAGTTCGATAAAGCGATTGTTCAAAAAGAAGCAATTGGTGAATTGGAATCTTTAATAAATATAATGATGGATCGTCCAGAGATCAAAATCGAATTACAGGGTCATACGGATGCAGTAGGTCCTGAATCCTACAATACCTATTTATCTCAAAATCGTGTTAACTCAGTGCGTGATTTCTTGATTGCCAATGGAATAGATTCATCTCGCATAAAATGTTTGTACCACGGCGAGCTAAAACCTAAAGCAGCTAACAATGACGCGAACGGAAGAAAACAAAATCGTCGTGTTGAAGTAAGATTTGTTGAATAAAAGAATGTACTAATTATGATAATGGCTACTCATTTTGGGTAGCCATTTTTTTTAGATGTCCTTGTTGAATGAGTGAATGTCGTTATGATTATCCTCAATCTGATCTTTAATGATTTGAATGCTTTTGGCTAAAATGAAAATATCTTGAGAAGAGTTCTGTCTGAGCCACATCCAACTTTCTTCCTCGTGATCGACGGCTTTAGCTAAGTGATAAAACATTATAAAATTATGCTCCAACAACCACTTAGCCGCATTTGGATTTCCCTCCGCAGCATTAATCATGGCCATCAAGTGAGCGTAGCCATTTTTTACCAGCCAATCCCGCGGCTCATCTTTCAAATAAATCGCAAAAACACTTAAATACAACTCCAAATAACCATTATCTCTTAGCCAATTTTGTAAATCTACGTTTCCTTCAATAGCCTTTGCCCAAGCTAAAATGACCATTGACGAATATTCCATTGGTTTTAAAGGAACAATTTCTACTGGTTTATCTTCCTCCTTTGTTCGTTTTTTGAAAAAATTCCAAGCCATTTTATTAAACTGAACTTAAATTTAAGATTAAAAGAACCACAGTGCAACAAAAATAGCCGTTATAACACAAATTAAATCAACGAGCAACATCGTTCCAAGCGTGTACCTTGTATTTTTAACACTTATCGAACCGAAATAAACTGCAATTACATAAAATGTAGTTT
>JBILIY010000117.1:0-5063 GCA_044368815.1 Crocinitomicaceae bacterium | reverse complement strand
CTTTTGGGAAAAATAACCACCATCAGAATCCTTCAATTCAATTGCTAAAATAGTTCCGAAACACCTAGCATCTTTTACTTGTGAATTGAGTCTTATAGTTTCGATAAAAGTTTTATTTCGTTTACCAATTTCATCTATTTGAGCCCAAGTTTCTTCTTTTTCAAATAAATCCAAACTGGCACAAGCGGCTGCACAGGCCAATGGATTTCCTGTAAACGAATGTCCGTGAAGAAAGGCTTTTACTCTTTCCTCAGATAAAAACGCATCAAAAATAGATTGAGTTGTAACAGTTAGACCCAAAGGAAGAACACCTCCTGTCAAACCTTTTGATAAACAAATAATATCGGGTTGAACTTGGGTGTGCTCAAAAGCAAATAACTTTCCAGTTCTCCCAAAGGCTGTCATTATTTCATCGTAAATGACCAACGTTCCAAATTTCTTTGCAAGGGTTGTCAATTTTTCCAAAAACGAAATCGGATAGATTCTCATTCCTGCTGAGCCTTGAATGAGTGGCTCTAAAATCAAACAACCGAATTCGCCAGATTTTAAAAGGTTCTCTGCGTTTCTTAGAATTTCTTCTTCAGAATCTGAATCTGGAAATGGCAAATATGTTACCTCAAAAAAATAAGGTTCAAATGGAACATTGAAGCAATCTCTTTCACCTACAGACATTGCGCCAAAAGTATCTCCATGATATGCGCCTTCTAAAGCTAAAATCCGGGGTCGATTAACTTTTTGATTGTGCCAATATTGAATGGCCATTTTAAGCGCTACTTCCACTGCCGTTGAGCCATTATCGGAATAGAAAACTTTAGACAGGTCATTGTGCAGTTTTTCACAAATGCGTTTAGCAAGTTCAATCGCTTTTGGATGCGTTACACCCGCAAAAATGACATGATCGATTTGATGGAATTGGTCTTGTAATGAATCGGCAATGTGTTCATTTCCGTGTCCATGTACATTTACCCACCAGGATGAATTACAATCTAGGTATTTTGATCCATCGGAAGCAATAAGTGTCGCGTCAATGGCGTGTGTTATAACGAGAGGACGTTGCTCCGTTTTTACTTGTGTAAATGGGTGCCAAACATATTTTTCGTCCTCGGATTGCCAATTCATTTAAAGAAACTTTACAGGAATATTTTCTTCTTTTAATTTTTTTGCAAAGTTAGCAATGCTTTGCTTATCAACGGACTCGAATTCAGGAATGGTGAATAAAGTTTTGATACCGCTTATTTTTTCAATGATTTCCTCGGTTTGTGGGAGTTCTTGTCCATTAAAGATGATTCCTTTAATTTGAATTCCTCGACTTTTTAATGCTTCGATGGTCAGCAAAGTATGATTGATGCTACCCAAGTAATGTTTTGAAATCAAAATAACTTCTTGATTGAGATGCACTATTAAATCTGCAATTGTAAATCCATCATTGTTGATTGGAACGAGAAGGCCGCCAGCACCTTCAATGATTAATGTTTTATTTGAAACTGGCACTTGAAAATCTGCTAGACGAATATTAACCTTATCAATAGCGGCTGCTGCGTGAGGAGAAAGAGGTTGTGTCAAAGCATATCGTTCTTTGAAAATAGTTATTTCATTAGAAACGAGATGTCTAATTTGAGAAGCGTCCGTTTCACTTCCAGATTGAATAGGTTTCCAATAATCGGCTTCAAGCAGCTCGCATAGAATGGAACAGCAAACAGTTTTCCCTACATCAGTTCCAATTCCTGTAACAAAATATGATTTTTTCACGTCAAGTTGATTTCAATTTGCGAAAATAACCAAGAAATTCACGATTTCCATCACCGCCGAGAATGGGAGATTCGATAAAATCAATAAATTCCATTTGATTTAGTGCACACATTGATTTAATTCGTTCGATTGTTTCGGGATATAATTTTGTATCTGTGACTATTCCGTGTTTATTCAAATTTCCTTTTCCAACTTCAAATTGAGGTTTAATCAATAGAATTACGGTAGCATCTTCCTTTAAAAACGGATGTACAAACGGAATTACCTTCTCTAAACTTATGAATGAAACATCTACAACTATTCCATCTACCATTTCAGGGATTAGTTTGTTTGTGAGCTCACGAACGTGCGTTTTTTCAAGGTTAATAATTTGAGATAGTTCTCTCAGTTTTTGATGCAATTGATTGGTGCCGACGTCCACACAATAAACTTTTTTTACTTGTTTTGAAATGAGAACTTCAGTAAAACCTCCTGTTGAAGCGCCAAGATCGATGAAAACTTTGTCATTTGGTTGAATATCCCAATGTTCTAATGCAGCTAAAAGTTTCAAGGCGCCTTTGGAAACCCAAGGGATCTCTTCTGAAATTAGTTGAATTTCAACATTAACGTCAAATTTCCTGCCTGTTTTGGTAATAAGTTTCCCTTCAACAAGAACTCCAAATTCTTCTATGATTTGCTCCGCTCGAACGCGAGATGACACTAGTTTTCGGTCAACTAAAAGTTTATCAAGTCTTGTTTGTGACATTTTTTTTAAGTTATTAAAAGGGAAGTGTTGTATTTATTAGGTTAAGAATTTGAAATTTAGAATGAATAATGTAGAATGTAAAATTAGTCATCCACTCGTAAAGTCATTTGTCTTTAAAACATTTGTACTAAAATCTTATAGTCATTAATCATTCTCTCATAAAGTCATTTGTCAAAATAACCTTAAAGTCCTGTTTTTCGATACATCTCATAAATCATACCATCGGAAAGACCAATTTTCGGAACGGAAATTTCATAACATTTCAACTCATTCATTATGTGTAAATAAATACTCAAAGCGGGAACTATAACATCTGCTCTGTCAGGTTTGAGTTGAAAACGATCAATTCGCTCTTCGACGGATAAATCCTTTAAGTTTTCGAAAAGCTTTTTCATACTTTTTTGATCAACTGGAACCTTGTCTTTCAATCCAATAATCTTATGAATTTTGTTGATATTACCACCCGTTCCAAAAAGTTGATGACTAGTCGATAAGTCAACGTTGTTTTGAATCCAAACAGAAAGTTCATCCCACAGCGACTGATTTACTTTTTCCTTCAATAATCTTATGGTTCCAATTTCAAAAGATTTAGCTGCCGTTTTCTTTCCATTCTCAAAGACACTTATTTCGGTACTGCCTCCACCGACATCAACCACAATGAAAGAACTTTTTTTGTCAAAATCAAGCAACATAAACGTACCAAAGATCAACTCGGCTTCTTCTTGTCCTGAAATTACTTCAATGTCAATTCCGGTTGTGATTTTAATTTTGGAAATAACTTTGTCGGCATTTTTTGCTTCGCGCATCGCTGAAGTAGCCACTGCACGTAATTCTTCTACCTCAAAAATTCCGGCGATTAATTTGAAAGCAAGAACACTATCTACAAAATGATCTTGTTTCACTTTTGAGATTTTTCCATTTTCGAAAACGTCCTCTCCTAAACGCAACGGGATACGTGTGTACGAGATTTTCTTTACGTAATGATGTTGACCATCTTTACAGACCTCACCGACTAATAAGCGAGCAGCGTTAGTACCGATATCAATTGCACCGAATTTCATACTAGAAAGCAAAATTAGGATTTTATTAAAATTATGAGCTTAAAAAAATGGGTTATTGTGCTTTAATTGCATAATAATTATAAAGCTCAACCTGTGCATGAAATGGAGGCAAGTTTCTTTTGCGATAGCGGGTTTTAAGATCAGGCGAAATAAGTCGTGCTTTTACGCTTCCGCGCCATTGATAATCAAAAATGGTATCCAATTCTTGCTGAATTAATAGTTCTTTAATTATAACACCAACTTCTATGCGATTATCTAGATTTCGTTCCATAAAATCGGCACTTGTAAGAATATAAATTGGATTCCCATTATTTTGAAATCTCATAAATCGCGTGTGTTCCAAATAGCGATCAACTAAACTAATGACGGTAATATTTTCGCTAAGACCTTTGACACTTGGTTTCAAACAGCAAATACCCCTTATAATCATTTCAATTTTGACACCTGCTTGACTTGCCTCGTATAGCTTTTCAATAAGTTTCAAATCGGTCAGGTTATTCAACTTAATTTTAATTTCAGCTTTCAAACCTGCTTTTGAGTTTTTAATTTCCTGTTCGATGAGTGAAGTTAGCTTTCGTCTCGTATTAAATGGTGAAACAAGTAAATTTCTAAAAAGAGATCGTTCCAAATTATTTTCTAATATTCTGAAAACGCGCTTTACTTCATTTGAAATTTCGGATTTTGAGGTTAAATAACCTAAATCCCCGTATATACGAGCTGTTTTTTCATTGAAATTACCAGTTCCGATATAGGTGATTAATTGTTCAGTCCCTTCTTTTATTCGTTGGATTTGGAGTAGTTTGGAATGAACTTTCAAATTCGGAACACCATAAATGACTTTTGCGCCAAATTCTTTCAGTCGTTCACTCCAATAAAGATTATTTTCTTCGTCAAAACGAGCTTGAAGTTCAAATATCACAGTTACTTCTTTCCCATTGAAAACTGCCGCCAAAAGAGCGTTCATTATGTCTGATTTCTTTGCAACCCGATAAATATTGATTTTAATAGTTTTTACTTTAGGGTCAATTGCGGCCTCACGAAGTAAGTCGATAACGTAGTCGAATTTTTGATAGGGGAAATGTAGGATGACGTCCTTATTTAAAATAGTTTGGATAATTCCATGTTGATTTTCGAGTTCAGGATGGATACAAGGAGGTTGTGATGGGTATATGAAATTTGGATTTGAAAACGTTGGAAAGGATATGAAATCTTTGTTGTTGTGGTATCTTCCTCCTGGAATTGTATTGATACCAGCCTTTAAATGTAAAGAACTCAGTAGAAAATTTAACAAATCCTCTGGCATTTTTTCATCAAAAACAAATCTGACTGGGACTCCTTTTTTTCTTTCTTTTAAGCTCTTTTCTATTTTTTCAATAAACGGTAGGGTTAAATCGTCGTCTAAATCCAATTCGGCATCACGGGTGAATTTAAACGTAAAAGCTGAGACATTTTTTGGTTTAAAAATCCGAAAGATTTCAAATAAGTTTAATCTTATTATATCATCTATT
>JBILIY010000317.1:0-2792 GCA_044368815.1 Crocinitomicaceae bacterium | reverse complement strand
CTTCTCTGCTCACTGAATAAACGTTCCGTTTTTCTGAATTCGGTTTTCCAGTTGAATTGAACATTTTTTCTGGCAACACTCTCTAAACCAATTAATTCAACATCATAATCTAAATCATAAGTATCATTTAATTTATAGGATTGTTGAATTTTCCCATCAGATAATTCAAGTTCAAAAACTATTGAATTTTGCGATTTTTTTAATACTCTAAAAACATGAGAAGCAGATCTAAAGGTTTGATTCTTGTATGGGAAAACCAATTGATTTCTGTTATCACCATCTTTAAAAAGACAAAGGGGATTCTTTTTCTTTTTAGCAAAATCAGAATACGATTTGAATTCTTTCAAATAAACGGCTGATACAAGTCCACCTTTGGTATTAAAATCAACAATTAGTTTATCATTTTCAAGTCGAATGATTTCTCCTTTTACTTCAGTTTTAGTAAGTTTCTTTGGTTCAGGCGTATCATTACCTGTATTTCGGTTAACAACTTTGGTTTTGTCTTTTGAAGATTCTTTGGTGTCTTTTTGTTCAGTTTTAGCAGACTTTTTCTTTTTCAAATCTTCCTTTGAAGGCTGATTGACAATTGAAAAGACAGTTAATATTAAACCGAGTAAAACTAATCCGATGGTGGTACTTTTATCCATTTAGGGTATTTATTTTTTATTTTCTAATGCTGCATTAACGAATGCCACAAAAAGAGGATGTGGCAAATCAACGGTGCTTTTATACTCCGGGTGAAATTGAACACCAACAAACCAAGGGTGATCGACAACTTCGACTACTTCAACAAGACCTGTCTCAGGGTTTTTCCCGGTAGCCAACATTCCTGCATTTTCGAACTGAGCCAAATATTCATTATTAAATTCATAACGATGACGATGTCTTTCGGAAATTTTTTCGGTATTGTAGGCTTTTGCGATTTTAGATTTTGGCTTTAATTGACAGGCATATGCTCCCAATCGCATTGTTCCTCCGAAATTAGAAATACTTTTCTGTTCTTCCATCATCGAAATGACAGGGAAATTGCTATCTTCGGAAATCTCAGTTGAATGAGCATCTTCCATGTTCAATACATTTCGGGCGAATTCAATAACAGCACATTGCATCCCGAGGCAAATTCCAAGAAAAGGAATCTTTTTTTCACGAGCGAATTGAACCGCTTCAATTTTCCCAGAAATTCCACGAGAGCCAAATCCGGGCGCAACTAAAATTCCATCCAAATGTCCAAGTTCACTTTCGATATTGTCTTTTGATAATTTCTCCGAATGTATCCATTCTACATTCACTCTTGCTTCGTTCGCTACACCGGCGTGTATGAAAGCTTCACTAATTGATTTATAGGAATCTTTTAGTTCTACGTATTTTCCAATTAATCCAATTGTAACTTCCTTTTTTGGATTTTTCAGTCGATCAAGAAATGATTTCCAACTAGATAGGTCAGGTGTAGATTTTTTGGGTAAACCTAATTTTTCAAGCACAACTTTATCCAATTCCTCTGCCTGCATTAAAAGTGGAACATCGTAAATAGATGAAGCATCACGAGATTCAATTACGGCGTTCATGGAAACATTACAAAATTTGGCAATCTTGCGACGAAGATTCAAATCTAATTCATGTTCCGTTCTACAGCATAAAATATCAGGCTGAACACCTAACTCCATCATTTGCTTTACAGAATGTTGTGTTGGTTTAGTCTTTAATTCGCCTGCAGCTGCGAGATATGGAACCAAAGTCAAATGAACGACAATGCAATCATTTTCATGTTCCCAAAGCATTTGACGAACGGCTTCAACGTATGGTAATGATTCAATATCACCAACAGTTCCACCAATTTCGGTTATTACAATGTCGAATTTTCCTTTTTTTGCAACTAATTGAATACGTTCTTTGATTTCGTCTGTAATGTGAGGGATCACTTGAACGGTTTTCCCTAAATAATCTCCACGACGCTCCTTTTCAATAACCGCTTGATAAATTCTACCAGTCGTAACATTATTAGCTTGAGAAGTCGGTACATTTAAGAAGCGTTCGTAATGCCCTAAATCCAAATCTGTTTCAGCGCCATCGTCGGTCACAAAACATTCTCCGTGTTCGTAAGGATTTAGTGTTCCTGGATCAATGTTAATGTAAGGATCAAGTTTTTGAATCGTGGTGGAGTAGCCTCGCGCTTGTAATAATTTGGCTAAAGATGCAGAAATGATTCCTTTTCCCAGAGAAGATGTCACACCCCCGGTTACAAAAACATACTTAGTTGAATTCGACATGAAATTAATTTGTAACTACGGGACGCAAAGTTAATACATCATTCGTAAGTAATTCTTAATTGTTGAAAATTAAATTACTTCTTCCACTTTAAGTAGTTTTTTTCTTGAACAGGTCGATTTTCTTCAATTTCTGTCAATGGTTCGCAGGGCAGGAGGGAGGCATGACAATCATGAGGGAGCTTTTGATACAGTTTAGTCCCTTCGGATTTCCAAGCAATCATTTCATCTGAAACTTGTTTAATAATTCTAGCCGGATTCCCAACCACCAGACTTCGCTCAGGGATATTCGTATTTGCAGAAACGAAACACAGAGCACCTATTATAGATTCCTTACCAATCATTACATCGTCCATGATCACAGAATTCATTCCAATCAAACAGTTTTCTTCTAAAATCGCCCCGTGAATGATTGCCCCGTGGCCCACATGAGCTCCTTTCTTCAAATGCACAGTGGTTCCAGGAAACATATGAATGGTGCAGTTTTCTTGAATGTTGCAGCCATCCTCAATAATTATCTGTCCCCAA
>JBILIY010000116.1:0-5065 GCA_044368815.1 Crocinitomicaceae bacterium | reverse complement strand
GAAATGATCGAGCACGGAACTGGCTCAATCCCCGTAATAGTTGATATTGATAATGACGGTTTGGAGGACTTATTTGTGGCGAATTTCTTTTCCTATAAAGCAACACTTTCGAAAGAAAGTAGAGTTGCTTATTACAAGAATACTGGATCGACAACAAATCCAATTTTTACTTTTATTGATATTGATTTCAATAATTTATCTCAATCAAATTTAGGATTGCGAATGGTTCCAACGTTCGGCGACTTGAATGCTGATGGTAAAAAGGACTTAATTCTCGGTCTAGAAAATGGCACACTTTGTTTCTTCAAAAATACAAGTACGGGAAGTAATCCAACTTTTGCGACGCCGATAGTGAATTACACAAATAATTTGGGTCAAATCATAAATGTAGGTCAGTATGCTGCTCCTCAATTGGTTGATTTAAATAAAGACGGTAAATTGGATCTAGTTATAGGAAATAAGACCGGTGAATTGAAGTATTATGAAAACATAGGTACAACAGTGTCCCCTAGCTATGAATTAAAAAACTCGTTGCTTGGTGGCGTTGACGTTTCTTCTTCAGTTTCACCAGACGGATATGCCGTTCCACATTTTTTCAAATATGAGGACACAACTTATTTGATGGTTGGTGCTTTGGATGGTGCAATTCATTTTTATGATTCCATTGATAATAATTTAAGTCAAGGAAGTGCTTTTTCAATGATTTCTGAAGATTTCTTGAATTTATCCAAAAATATGCGAGCCTACAGTTCATTCATGGTAAATGATATGGACAATGATGGGAATTTGGATTTATTTATCGGTCAAGATCTTGGAGGAGTTTACCATTTGGAACATGATATAAATGGTTCGCTTGGAATTCAAGAAAATACAATTGAAGAAAGGGAAATGTTTTTGTACCCTAATCCTGCGACTGACTTTGTCAATTTAAAAACTGATGTTGTACCGATGGAAATTCAACTTTATAGCAGTGAGGGAAAAGAGTTGCGTAAATTGAATATCACTGAGTATTCTACACAATTAACTATTTCAGAACTTCCAAAAGGAATTTATTTTCTAAAATCCAATAAATTTGGGAAATTATACCGAATAATTAAGAACTAATTATTTCACGAAAAAAGTAAACATTTCTTCGGTATTCATTGATGCCTTTAGACAATCTCCAATAGCTACGGGCCCGACACCAGCTGGAGTTCCTGTAAATATTAAATCTCCTGTTTTCAACGTGATGAATTTTGAAACATGTGCAATAATTTGATCAATTGAGAAAATCATATCACGTGTAAATCCATGTTGTTTCAAATCATCATTTTGATAAAATTGAAATTCTGTTGAACTAAATTCAATGTCCTGTAATTTAATCCATTTCGATGAAATGGGAGCGCTGTTATCAAAACTTTTGGCTTTTTCCCAGGGCAATCCTTTCTCCTTGCATTTTTGCTGCAAATCTCGCGCTGTAAAATCAATTCCTAGGGTAATTTCAGAATAATATTTGTTGGCAAATTTTTGATCAATATTTTTGCCCACCTTATCGATTTTGACAACTATTTCACATTCAAAGTGAAGGTCATTCGTGAAATTGGGATAATAAAAATCTTTTTCTTTTAATAATGCAGTATCAGGTTTAAGGAAAAATAAAGGTTCTTCAGGTAAATCATTATTGAGTTCTTTCGCGTGCTCAGCGTAATTTCGACCGATGCAAATTATTTTCATTTTGAATTGAATTTATTTTTTAATTGATTCAATTTATCCTCAATAGAATTTGAATTTGATGCATTTTCTTTGATTCGCTGCATTTCATTTCTAAGACATTGCTTCGTATATAATGGGAAATCTGCATCGAGCATCCAACCATAATATCCAGGTTCAATTTTCATCACCTCTGCGATGCTCTTCCCATTATGTTTTCCAAAATTATAGATTACTTCTCCTTTTTTATTTTTAGCCAAGCGTCCAGCTAAATCTATAAGTTCAAATTCACCTGCACGAGAAAATTCTGATAAAAAAGCCACATCATTTTTAAGTTCTTTGTAACGATCCAATTGAGCTACAAAAACATCCAATGTGGCTCTGGTGTCATATAATGCATCATGCGCATTTTCAATTTTTTTGTCGCAATAAAACTGATATGCGGCAGCAAGAGTTCGCTGCTCCATCTTGTGAAAGATATTTTGCACGTCAATAAAGCGTCGATTGGAAATGTCGAATTTGAATTCTGCTCGTAGAAATTCTTCAGCTAATACTGGAATGTCGAATTTATTCGAATTATATCCCGCAAGATCAGAGTCACCAATGAAGTCGGCAATTTCTTCAGCTTTCTCCCGAAAAGTGGGGCAATTTTTTACACGTTCATTCGTAATTCCATGAATT
This sequence comes from Crocinitomicaceae bacterium, assembly GCA_044368815.1. Classification (GTDB taxonomy): domain Bacteria; phylum Bacteroidota; class Bacteroidia; order Flavobacteriales_D; family Crocinitomicaceae; genus UBA952. The sequence continues at coordinate 2,695 of JBILIY010000116.1, read as the reverse complement.
AAGGCAATCTCATCCGTTATTACTATTGTCGGATTAATGAGTTGATTATATTCTTGTTGCTCACCATTGGGTAAAAGCTTTATTATAGCTATTTGAACAATTCGATCTTTTGTAATTTGCGTACCTGTAGTTTCTAAGTCAAATACGCACAGTGGTTTTGTTAAATGTAAATTCATATTGAATTAAAAAGCCCAACTTTCATTGGGCTTTGATTTATTATTCCTTAATTATAAATTCTGTTCTTCTGTTAATCTGATGATCTGCCGCGCTACATTTAACACCATCATCACATTTGTTTTTAAGCTTGGTTTCTCCATAACCTTTATATGTTATACGAGAAGGATTTGAAATTCGCTTGGCAATATAATCAGCGGCTGATTCGGCTCTCTTCTGAGATAATTTTTGATTGTATGCATCATTACCACGTGAATCAGTATGTGAACCCAATTCAACTTTAATTTCAGGATTTTGATTCATTACATCTACAACCTTATTCAAAATCTCTATTGCATCAGGTCGTAAGTCGTACTTGTCAAAATTATATAAAATCAAGAATGGTCCCAAATCCGTTCCTGGGGCTTTTTTATCTATTAGAAAAGACTTCTTCACTAAAGAATCAAGTGTCAACCCCTCTTTTAATTCAAACGATTGAGATAAAAAACCATCAGCTGATACATTTACCTTGTAAATTAGAGAATCTCCATATGATTTTCCTTTAGCGATACTTGTTGATACCAAACCATTGGAATCCGTTGTAACATTCTCCGTAAGTCCATTTTTATCAACTAGTTCAACTTTCGCGTTTTGAACTGGTTTACCGTTTGATTTATCAGCAACTAAACCTTCGAAACGATATTCATAAATCGGAATTATGATTTGTCCATCTTCATCCAAAATTACTTTTCGATTAATTTCTTGGAACGAGATATCACAAGACGTGGTAAAAGATTGTTTCAAAGGTCTCTTATCACCAGGTCCATAAAAATAAGTTAACTCATAGTTTTTACATTTATCCAATGTTGAAAGAAAAACACCGTCACGTATTCTTGGATTTACGATATTTTCAGATTTATCCTCACAATCGGTACATTTCAATGTCATATAGGAAGTTTCAGGGATTTCCTTGCCTTTAGAATGGATAATTTGACCATTTAGGAAAGCTACATTTTTAACATTGCTCACCAAATCTGTTTCATAAATATCTCTTTCTCCGAAACCTCCCTTACGGAATGAAGTAAAATATGCCTTCTTACCATCAGCAGTGTGCGTGTAGAAAATATCATCACCGACACTATTTACAGGATATCCAAGATTTACAGGTTCAGACCAAATTCCATTTTCATCTCGAACAGTCATGAAAATATCAAATTCACCCATACTTGTGGAATCATTACTCGAGAAATAAAGTGTTGAGTTATCAAGACCCATAAATGGAGAATCCTCATCACTCCATGAATTGATGTTACCACCGATATTTTCAGGTTTAGTCCAATCACCATTTACTCGCTCCATAAAATAGATGTCTCTTTTTCCATATCCACCTGGCTTGTCGGAAACAAAGAAAATCATTTTACCGTCTGGGGAAACGGTGTAATGGGTATCCCACCAATTATTATCATTAACGCCCTTGAATTCAACAGGTAAAATATCACTGAATTTCCCATCTCGATAGTCACTGAAATAAATATCTCCGATACCAATTTTGTCATTGTAGGAATATACGCGTCGTTCATCAATACTAACGCTAACAGTGGCTTCGTTGAATTGAGGCTTGCACATCCCCATTCTATTCGGAGTTTTCCAAGAATCACCACTACGCGCAGCTTGGTAAATATCCTCAGGAAAATGGTTTAACATTGGGTCTCTAAAATTATCTGAGGACTTATCAGCCCACGGCCTTCTTGAGGTCAAATAAAGGGAACCTCCATCCAAAGAAATATTCGATGAAAAATCAGCGTATTCTGTATTAATTGTTGGCCCAATGTTTCGAATATTAGTATTTTGAGGCTGAGCAATTAATTTTTTGGCAACTGAACACTGAACAATTCGTTTTTTTGCTTCAGGAATTAACTCCGACTCTTTAGCCGTTAGTTCGAGGAATTTTTTGTAACTATCAACCGCTTTCTCAAATTGTTCGTCTAGGTGATAAGCTCTTCCTAAATGATAAAAAGCATCCGCTGGGACAGCATCTTCACCAACAGAATACATGTCATAATTTTTCTGAATTTTGGAATCTTTCGTTGCTTTCGTTAAAAATTTAATTGCAGCTACTTCATCTCTGCGCATTCCGAGAACTATAAAACCTTTTCGGTAGTTATAATTTGGACTTTCAGGATTAATTTCCAACAATCTATTTGTAATTAAATCAGCAAAATAATAATGATTCTCCTGAAGAAAACGAGAACAATTAAAAACCAGCTCCTTTTCCGAAGCTTGACTTATCATATTTTTAACTTCCGTCTCAGTAAACTGGGCGAATACCCCAAAAACGGGTAAAAATAATAGTAGTGAGATTAATTTTTTCATAGGTTCGTAGTAGTTTATATTCTAAAATTCTCTTTCTGGATCAAAATCTTCCAAATAATCAGCGACACGTCGAACAAATTGTCCACCTAATGCACCATCAACAACACGATGATCGTATGAATGAGAAAGGAACATTTTATGACGAATGCCAATAAAATCACCTTCTGGT
>JBILIY010000115.1:0-5082 GCA_044368815.1 Crocinitomicaceae bacterium | reverse complement strand
GATAAATTGATTGAATTACTACCTGAAAAAAGGATTAAAAATACGTGCGGAAAATATTCCCTAATCGAATCAGCCTCCATTGTAAAAAATTCGAAATTACTTATAACAGGCGACACAGGATTAATGCACATCGCTTCTTGTTTCGATATTCCGATTTATGTGATTTGGGGAAACACGACTCCATCGTTTGGAATGTCAGCCTATAAGCCTAATGGAAATGAAACCGTACATAATTTTGAAATACAAAACTTGTCTTGTCGACCGTGCTCAAAAATTGGATATAATAAATGTCCGAAAGGTCATTTTAAGTGCATGAATGAACATAATTCAGAAGTAATTGCTCAGCGTATTATAGAGCTAATAAATTAGTTGCCTTCAAGAAATATTTTTCTTAATTCTGTAGCTTCAGATGGTTTCATTTTTCCTGCGAGGATTAGACTTAATTGCTTACGTCGTAGGGCTCCATCATAACGACTCTTTTCTTCTTCGGATTCCGGAATAAGCTCTGGAACTTGAATTGGTCCACCATTCTGATCTACAGCAACAAATGTATAAATCGCTTCATTACATTTCTCTTTTTCACCCGTTACTTGATCCTCAACAAATACATCGACAAAAATCTCCATTGACGAATTGAACGAGCGAGAAACTTTTGCTTCCAAGGTAACGATTGAGGCATGCTTAATCGGTTTTTGAAATGAAACATGATTTACCGATGCCGTAACGACGACTCGTTTACAATGTCTATGCGCGGAAACGCTAGCTATGACATCCATCCAGGCGAGTAATTGCCCGCCAAATAAATTACCAAGTGTATTTGTGTCGTTCGGTAGAACAATGTGGGTTGTTATTGCTAATGTATCTAATGCTCGTTTACTTTTCATAACACAAAGTTAATTATTAAGAATCGGTGATGCGTATTATAAATTTATTTAAAGTTAATTTAATTGTAATATTTGTAAAATTCCTTAATTTAGTTGCTCTTTATACTGTAAACTAAACTATAAAACTAAACTAATATCATGATCAGAAATCTATTTTTAACGTGTATTGTATTGTCTTTCATCACGTTATCCTACGGTCAAAAAGCAAGACAATTTGACCCAACCAATGCCCGAGAGGGAGAAAAGGTGGAGTACTGTCACCAACACAAGAAAATGGCAGAACTTATGCAAAATCCAGAATTTGCAGCTATGTATGAGCAAGACAAAATTGCCTTTGAAAAGGCAAAAAATAAAGCTATACCGAAAGGTGTGATTTATAAGATCCCAATTGTTTTTCACGTTCTTCATAACAATGGTGTTGAGAATATCTCAGATGAACAAATTTATAATGCTCTTGAAATTTTGAATAGAGATTTTAGAAAATTAAACGCTGATACTGGCACCGTGCAATCTGATTTTGTTGGAATGCCTTCAGATGTTGAGGTGGAATTTGTTTTGGCAACAAAAGCACCAAATGGAACTTGCTTTAAAGGAATAACTCGAACAAGTTCACCTTTATCCTACCAGGGTGATGACGGTAACGCGCAAGTTACAGCAATACGAAATGGAAACGATGTTTATCAGCAGAGTTGGCCTGGAAATAAATATTTGAATGTTTTTATTTGTGGTGAAATTGGAGGAGCAGCAGGTTATACTACGAATCCAGCGACATGGTCTGCAACAAGCATGACAAACGGAATCTGGATTTTGCACGATTACGTCGGTTCAATTGGAACAGGATCAACAGGCGCTTCTCGTGCCTTAACTCACGAAGTGGGGCATTGGTTGAATTTGGACCACACGTGGGGACCTAATAACAATCCTGGTAATGCGTCTTCTTGTTCTTCAGATGATGATGTCGAAGATACTCCAAATTGTATTGGGGTTACAGCGTGTTTGTTGAATGCAAATACGTGTAATTCAGTTAATGCTTATTGGAATTATGACGTGCGTGATAATGTAGAAAACTACATGGACTATTCGTATTGTTCAAAAATGTACACACCTGGACAAACTGCAAGAATGCGTGCGGCATTGCAGGGGACTTCCACAGGTAGATTTAATCTATGGCAAACTGCTAACTTAACGGCAACTGGTGCTACTAATGATTTCTATTTGTGTAAGGCTCAATTCACTACGGACAGAACAACTATTTGCGCAGGTGATTCAATTCAATTAATTGATGATACTTACAATGCAGTTACAGGTTGGAACTGGGAAATAACGCCAGCCACAGGATGGAGTTTCGCTTCTGGTTCAACATCAACTTCACAAAATCCAACAATTAATTTCACTCAAACTGGATTGTATACCATTAAACTAACAGCTACAGATGGTTCAACAACTGATGATGAAATTAAAACAAACTACATTCGGGTTCTTCCAGAATCTGCTGTATTACCATACTGGGAAGGATTTGAGTCATATAGTACTCTAGCAAACTTAACAAATTGGGAAGTTGTAAATCCTAGTAATAATAATGCATGGACGATTGAAAACACTACAGGTCATTCTGGTGCTCAATGTGCGAAATTGGTGAATTTCGGTCAAGCGGTTGGGAATGTGGACGAATTGATTTCTGCTCCAATTGATTTATCCGTTATCCCTTCTACAGGAACGGTGACTTTAAGTTTTAGATATGCTTACAGGAAAAGAACTACTGCTGATTATGAATATTTGAAAGTTTTTGTTTCTTCTGATTGCGGAAACAATTGGGCTCAAAGAAAAACCTTAGGTGGTAATCAATTATCTTCTCTAACTTCTACTACTACATGGAAACCTTCTCAACAAGCGGATTGGGTAACAGTTCACATGATTAATGTTACGAATTTATATTTTACTCCAAACTTCAAAATGAAATTTAGATTTGAAGCTGATGGTGGAAACAACATTTATTTGGATGATATTAATTTGTATGCTGGTGCACCATCTGATAATTTGGTTCTTGGCATTAACGATTTGAATGATATCAATAATGTTGAACTTTATCCAAATCCAGCGGAAGGTGATGTGCATATTAAATTTTCTGCCAATCAAGCTGAAAAAATGGTTGTTCAAATTACAGATATTACTGGTAAAGTAGTTTCTACTTCTCAAATTACATCTAAAGAAGGAAGTAACTTAATCATTGTCCCTACGGATGGAATGTCATCAGGTACTTACTTTGTAAAATTGGGTAACAATGCGAAAGCTTTAAAATTCGTAGTGAAATAAAGGATAAAGTTTAATTTCCTACTTCATTGAAATAATTAAATAGGATGGTCGCTTTTGATTGTCCTATTTTTTTTATCAATTCATCAATTCCTACCTTTTTTATATTCGAGATGGATTTGAATTCGCTAAGCAATAACTGTTTCGTCTTTTCGCCAATTCCCGAAATTTGATCAAGCTCACTGCTTATTGCGTTTTTACTTCTTTTGTCTCGATGATGCGTGATTCCAAACCGGTGTGCTTCATTTCGCATGAATTGAATGGTTTTCAAGCTTTCTGATCGTTTATCCAAATAAATCGGGTATTGATCTCCTGGAAAGAATATCTCTTCCAACTTTTTCGCTATACCTACAATTGCCATTTCGCCCCTTAAGCCCAATTTTTCGATAGACTCCATAGCAGCGCTCAATTGCCCCTTGCCGCCATCAATAATGACAAGTTGCGGCAACGATTGTCCTTCATCCAAAAGGCGCTTGTAACGTCGATAAACCACCTCTCGCATGGATGCGAAATCATCAGGCCCCTCAACCGTTTTAATATTAAAATGGCGATAATCTTTTTTACTTGGTTTCCCATTTTTAAAAACAACACAAGCAGAAACAGCATTGGTTCCCTGAAAATTGGAATTATCAAAACATTCCATATGAATAGGGAGTTTTGTTAATTTGAAATCGCACCTGATTCTTTCCAAAATTCGATCTTTCGTTGATTGAGGGTTTTGAATCAATGCTCTTTTTTCACGCTCCTTTTTAAAGTAAAAAATATTTCGTTTTGATAATTCAATGAGTTCCTTCTTTTCTCCTTTCTGAGGAACGAACAAATAAAAGTCTGTGAAAGGTGAATCGATTTGTTTTTCAACGATTACCTCTTTTGATTTGCTTTGAAATTTTTCTCGTAATTCCGGAAGAATAAAGTTTATTAAATCGGTCTCATTTTCGTTCAATTTTTTTTGAACTTCCGCCGTATATCCGTGAATAATCGCACCTTCTTGAATCACCAAATAATTGATGATGAATTGATTTTCATTTTCCAAGTAACAAAAAACGTCAACATCATTCAATTTCGATGAAACAATGGTTGATTTCGAACGGTATTTTTCGATTTGTTCGATAGTTAATTTTAATTTATGAGCATCTTCAAATTGGTAGCTTTCAGATAATTGGAGCATTTTTTTTCTTAGAGCTTGAATTAACGAGTAAGTCTTACCTTTTAACAGGAGTTCAATTTCGTCAATCATTGTATCGTATTCCTCTTCAGTTTGCCTTTCAACACAAGGCCCGAGGCATTTTCCAATGTGAAATTCAAGACATGTTTTATATTTCTTTTCAGCCAATTTTTTCGCTGATAAATCCAAACTACAAGTTCGTAAAGGATACATTTCTCGAATAAGTCCAAGTAGTGCATTCATTGCTTTAACGTTCGGATAAGGTCCGTAAAATTTCCCATTAACCAATTCTTTCTGCCGCGTAGAAAATACACGTGGAAAAGATTCATTTGTAACTACAATCCAAGGAAAAGTTTTGTCATCCTTTAGTTGGATGTTGTATTTTGGTTGGTAAGTTTTTATTAGATTATTTTCAAGTAACAACGCATCCAATTCGTTGCTTACAACGATATACTTTATTCTAACAATGCTTTTAACTAAAACCCGGGTTTTGTTATTTTCTTGCGTTTTATTGAAATAGGAAGAAACCCGTTTTTTAATATTTTTAGCTTTTCCAACATAGATGATTTGTCCAGACTTATCGAAATATTGGTAAATCCCGGGCTCTTCTGGAAGCGAGGAAATTGTTTTTTTTAGTTCATCATTCGTTTCACCCATAAGATAAAGTTAAAAACAAACTTTTAGTTGAAAGCAGTTAACATTATCTTTGTCATTATGTTGGAT
>JBILIY010000114.1:0-5098 GCA_044368815.1 Crocinitomicaceae bacterium | reverse complement strand
CGCCTCCGTATATTGTACCTCAGAGAGGAAATTCTCTGCTAAATTTTCATTTACGATTCCATCTGAAGCAGCAAAAAACGCCAAGACATGTTTAACAAAATGACGTTCATCATCGTTAAGTTTCTTTTCCCAATCAATAATATCAGGAGACAAGTCTATTTCTTCAGCGGTCCAAAAACTGGCTTCCGCTCTTTTATAAAAGCTCCAAATATCGTCATGTTGGATTGGAAATAACACAAAGCGATTATTATTTTCCAGTAAAATTGGTTCAACAACTTGGTTTGCCATACTTTATTTTTTAGTCTTGTATTAATTAAGGCAACTATCCCTTTAAGTTTTCTAAACTTTCAATAATCAACCTTAAAATCTTTTGTTTTTCCCGATAATTTTTCGTTTTATTTTGTTTCGCCTCACCTTTGTCAACAGCATCTTATCGGGCTTACAAAATTTGTCAAAAAATACGAGTCTCAACTTCAAAGAAATCAACATTTGTCCATTGTTTTCAACACTCATTACTGTAATCCATAGTGAATAAACCTTGTAGCGATTTTCAACAATTACTCAAAGATATCCACATTTTAAAAAGCGATTTTTTGATAATTTTTATTACAAAAAACACTTGCTTGGTTTCAAAAATTTGTTATCGATTTCTTTCTTCTAAATTAAAATATTTGAATCGTAAATTTTTATAAAATTGATGGTGGTTTTTAACATATATTTGTTCAAATGAACGCAAAGCGTGGATACAATTACACTTTCAATAAAAAAATTAATTTTTCGTCCATTAAAAGATGTGGGCGCACTAATTTTTCCTGAAGCATGCTTGTTTTGTAAAACAGAACTTACATCATCTGAAAATCATATTTGTGGACTCTGCGAACTTGAGCTTAAACGAACCTATTTTGAGGAGTACAAAGAAAGTTCACCGTTGGATAAATTATTTTGGGGAAGAGTGAAGCTCGAAAAAACATTCGCGCTTTATTATTTCAATTCCGCCACCGCAATCCGTGAAATATTACATGAATTAAAATATCAGCACAAGGAATCTTTGGGCGTAGATATGGGCGAACGGATTGGTAAAGTTTTGAAGGAAACTGTTTTTTTTTCAAACTTGGATGCGCTTATTCCTGTCCCAATTCATCACAAAAAAGCCTTTATTCGGGGGTATAATCAAAGTGAACTTCTTGCTCGGGGGATTGGTTCAGAAATCCGGGTTCCTGTCTTAATAGACTTAACAGCTAAAGGAAAAAACACATCTAGTCAAACAAGGAAATCCAACCAAGAACGCTGGGAAAATGTAGCAAGCGTTTTTCGAAGTAAAGATCTTTCTTCCTTCAGTCATGTTGCATTGGTGGATGACGTAATTACTACAGGATCAACTATTGAGTCCTTGGCAAATGAACTTTTACATTCAAATCCTCATTTAAAAATTAGTGTTATTTCACTTGCATTTGCTAAAACATGAACGATAAAAAAAACATATTGATTGTCGGCGCTGGTTTAGCCGGAAGCTGTTTGGCTCATCGATTATTGGAGGATGGGCATCATATTACCATTATTGATAAAGGAGAAAACCATGCAACATCCATTGCTGCCGGAATGGTTAACCCAATGGTTTTTAGACGAATGAATAAATCTTGGCGTCTCGATGATTTTATAACAGAGGCCAAGGAATTTTATTTAGCACTTGAAAATAAATTAGATGTAGAACTTTTTCATCCGATTACCATTCGCCGGCTTTTTTCATCTGAACAGGAACGGACTAGTTGGTTGGAAAAACAAATTTTACCGGGATTTGAAAATTACTTGACTCCTATTTCTGATGAAGATGAAGGCTACAATGGCGCAAACAATCCATTTGGTTCTGGCCGAGTGAAAAACGCTTTTTGGATTGATTCTGAGAAATTTTATCAATCCAATCTTGCTTTTTTTGAAAAAAACGAAATGCTATTGAAAGAATCTTTTTCAATAAAAGATTTCGACCCAAAAGAAGGTGTTTACAAAGGTAAAAACTATGATCACATCGTTTTTTGTTGCGGTTATCAAAACAAAGAACTTCCATTTTTTGTAGATCTTCCGATTCAACAAACAAAAGGACAAACACTAACAATTTCTTCAAACCATATCCCAGAGAACGAATCTTTGAACCGCAAATGCTTTGTTTTACCGCTTGGAAGTGGAATGTTTCGTATAGGAGCAACCTACGAATGGGACAATGATTCGCTTTCGATCACCGAAGAAGGAAAAGAGTTGCTACTTTCAAATCTGACTGTGCTTGGGAATTTTAATGCCATTGTTTTAACTCAAAATGCCGGTGTTCGACCAACTGTTTTAGATCGAAGACCGATTTTAGGTAAGCACCCCGAATATTCAAAACTCTTTATTTTCAATGGTCTTGGGACAAAAGGATATTTAATGGCACCAACTCTTTCTAGTGAATTTGCTGCCTGTTTGATGACAGCAAAACCCATTTCCAAAGAAATCTCAACCGAACGCTTTTTGTAATCGCTGAATTTTAAGCTCTTCCCCGAATCATTTTAAGCAAATAATACAAGTTAACAAGCACAATAGCCAGATTTGTAATGATAATCGGAGTAGATTGAAGCAAGATGCCATATAAAATGAAAAAGGCGCAACCAAACGTGTTTATGACCCTTAAGTACGTTATATTTTTCATTAAAAATGAAATTAAAACAAGCGCTGAAGCAATATATCCAATGTATTCAGTGTAATTTGACATGCGTAAATTTATGAATTTAAAGCTCTCCATCGTCTGTGTTGATTTTTACCTATTAAATTAGCAATATAAAAGCTATTTTTGCAATCGTATGAAGCACATTCGAAATTTCTGCATCATTGCTCACATTGACCATGGCAAAAGCACCCTTGCTGATCGCTTGTTACAAACAACCGGAACGATTTCTGACCGGGAGATGCAAGCACAAGCTTTGGACGACATGGATTTGGAGCGTGAGCGTGGAATTACCATTAAAAGTCACGCCATTCAAATGAATTATACGTTTGAAGGTCAAGATTATATTTTAAACCTCATCGACACACCGGGACACGTGGATTTTTCTTACGAGGTTTCGCGATCGATTGCTGCCTGTGAAGGGGCCTTGTTGATTGTGGATGCTTCACAAGGAATTGAAGCACAAACCATTTCCAATTTGTATTTAGCGCTTGAGCACGATTTAGAAATCATTCCGATTCTGAATAAAATGGACTTACCGGGAGCAATGCCAGAAGAGGTTTCAGATCAAATCATTGATTTAATTGGATGTGACATGGATGATATTATCCCTGCATCTGGAAAAACAGGATTAGGAGTAGATAAAATTTTAGAGGCTGTTATCAATCGCATTCCAGCGCCAAAAGGAGATGAAAATGCGCCATTACAAGCCATGATTTTTGACTCTGTCTTCAATCCGTTCCGAGGAATTATCGCATATTATCGTATTCGAAATGGTGTTTTGAAAAAAGGTGACAAAGTACGCTTTTTCAACACAGGAAAAGATTACAATGCAGATGAAATCGGGATTTTGAAAATGGATTTATCACCCAAAAAAGAAGTCAGAACGGGCGACGTGGGTTACATTATTTCCGGAATTAAACAAGCCAAAGAAGTTAAAGTTGGAGATACGATTACACTTACTGAAAATCCATGTGATACAGCGATAAAAGGTTTTGAAGATGTAAAACCAATGGTTTTTGCTGGAATTTACCCCGTTGATACAGAAGACTACGAAGAATTGCGCTATTCCATGGAAAAATTGCAATTGAATGACTCTTCACTTGTGTTTGAACCAGAATCATCTGCAGCTTTAGGCTTTGGATTCCGTTGTGGATTCTTAGGCATGTTGCACATGGAAATCATTCAGGAACGTTTGGAACGTGAATTCAACATGACTGTTATCACGACGGTGCCGAACGTTTCCTACAAAGCATACATGAAAAAGGATCCCGAAAAGATGCTTATTGTTAATAACCCATCGGAATTACCTGATCCTTCAGGAATGGACCGTATTGAAGAGCCCTACATAAAAGCGCAAGTCATAACAAAAAGTGAGTACGTTGGTGCGATTATGACACTTTGTGTTGAAAAACGAGGTGAATTAAAAAACCAAGTATATTTAACGCAAGACCGTGTTGAAATCACGTTTGAAATGCCTTTAGCGGAGATTGTTTTCGATTTTTACGATCGATTGAAATCGGTGTCGCGTGGATACGCTTCGTTTGATTACCATCCGATTGGTTACAAAGAATCTGATTTGGTGAAAATGGACTTACTTCTTAATAGTGAACAAGTGGATGCGCTGTCTGCTTTGGTTCACCGAAGCAATGCCTTTGATTTAGGAAAGAAAATATGCATCAAACTGCGCGAACTTATCCCAAGACAACAATTTGAAATTCCAATTCAAGCAGCAATTGGAGCGAAAGTAATTGCTCGTGAAACAATTAAAGCTTTGCGTAAAGACGTAACTGCGAAATGTTATGGTGGGGATATTTCTCGTAAACGGAAATTGTTGGAGAAACAAAAAGAAGGAAAAAAACGTATGCGCCAAGTAGGCCGAGTGGAAGTTCCTCAAGAAGCTTTCTTGGCTGTATTAAAATTAAACGATTAAAACTATAAACATGAACAGTATTTTAACACATGCTCACTCCGGATTACGTTGGGTAGCACTTATTTTATTGCTTTTGGCGATTGTAAATGCGTTTACATCAAAAACGTATGAGAAGAAACACAGAATGATAAATTTATTCGCAATGGTTTCGCTTCACACGCAGTTACTAATCGGATTAATTCAATATTTTGGGACTTCCACGAAGGTTCAGTTTATTGAAGGTTGGATGAAAAATCCGCTTTTACGTTTTTATGGAATGGAGCACATTTTATTAATGATTATTGCGATTGTTCTGGTTACAATTGGTCATAGTAAATCAAAAAAGGGAACTACACCGGAAGAAAAGATTAAGCCTATCAAACTATTTTATCTAATTGGGTTGATTTTGATTTTAGCTGGAATTCCTTGGCCATTTAGAGAAGCGTTAGGTGGAGGATGGTTCTGAGGGCTTTAATTGGTTGTGGTTTTCTTTT
>JBILIY010000112.1:0-5101 GCA_044368815.1 Crocinitomicaceae bacterium | reverse complement strand
AAGAATCTCCCGAATGCGTCGTTTTACATAATTGCGGTCGTGGGCTCTTTTAAATTGTTTTTTGGGAACGGAAATCAATACTTGAAAGGGCGCTTTAAAGTCAAATTCCATTGAAAGATAGACAAGCGAGAATGGATCGAAACGAAGTCTTTTTCCTTCTTGAAAAAGCTTATCAATCAGAATTTTGCTGCAAAGTTTGTATTCCTTTCCAAAGGATTGATCCATTTCGGAAAATTAAGGTTTATTTACTTTGAAAAAGTTCAATCAAACTAAAGCGGAAATCTGTTAGTTTTTTCAATTTTGCCGGCTCGGAATAACTACCTTCAAATTCAGCTAAGAAATTACAATACAACGCTTTGATTTCTGGAAATTTAGTGTGCGTTGCTAAATTCTTGTAAACACTGCCGGATAAAAAACCAGGTTTTGCGCCCATTGCAAGTTTTGTCAAGGCATCAATTATTTCGTCAGAAAGTTCAATTAATTCTTTTTCGTCCATAAAACAGGTATTTATTCAAAGATAAAGTTTTTTGTAGAATTGAGCTTGTTACTTCTACAAACCCATTTCACCAACCATTGAAACCTGAAGTAGATGAATTATCTCCGTCCTATTCAATCCCGTCCCTAATAAATATTGAATTTTAGTTAAAGCTGATTCAGTTGTCATATCTCTGCCGCTGATGACGCCCACACGTTCAAAGAAGGAACTCGTTTCATATGTACCTTGTTTTACCGAACCTGAGCTACATTGCGTAACATTTAGAATGATTCCGCCGCCTGAAATGAATTTACTAATTAAACTTTGTAATCTTGGGTCACTCGGGGCATTTCCCGCTCCAAAAGTCTCAAGGACAATCGAATTAATCTTTTCACTATCAAAAAGTTGAGCGTATACGTTAATTGGAATTCCTGGATATAGTTTCACCAACCCAACGTTATTGGATAGTTTTTTCTGAATCGTTAACTGTGACAAATTCGTTCGAAAAAGGCGATCTTTCGCAAACTCAATGTTCACTCCTGCAACAGCTAGTTCGGGGTAATTTGGTGATTGAAACGCTTCGAATTGGTTCGCAGAAACCTTGGAACAACGATTCCCTCGGTATAATGAATATTCGAAATACACCGCAACTTCCTGAACGATGGCTTCTCCATTTTCATCTCGTGCTCCGGCGATTTCCACAGCGGTTATAAGATTTTCTTTCCCATCTGTTCTAATTGTACCAATTGGTAATTGAGATCCGGTCAAGATGATCGGTTTTGTCAATCCCTGTAGCATAAAACTCAATGCTGATGCCGTGAATGCCATCGTATCGGATCCGTGGAGAATTACAAATCCATCGTAACTAGCATAATTACTTTCGATGATTTCCACTAAATCGGTCCAGTGACAAAGTGTGATTTCGGAAGAGTCGATCGGTTTTGAAATACTTATACTCTTGAGCTCGAAATTGAAGCGTTCTAGTTCGGGAACGTGATCATAAATGTATTCAAAATTAAAGCTGCGAAGCTCTCCGGTTCGCTGATCCTTGATCATACCAATCGTTCCGCCCGTGTAAATAATTAAAATTTTCGGAGTGCTCATTTTACGCCAAATTTCTCAAGTTGGAACAAATGTATCGCATTTTGAGTTGTTTTCTCAGCAATTTCAGATAACGAGCAATTATAAATTTCTGCTAGTTTTTCCGCCACCAAAGGTATGTAAGAGGATTCATTGCGTTTTCCTCGATACGGAACGGGTGGGAGGTAGGGCGCATCAGTTTCCAAAACGATATGTTCCAAATCAATTTGTTGAATTACTTCGGGTAATTCTGATTTCTTGTAGGTGATAACACCACCAATTCCAAATTTAAACCCTCCATAGTTTAATATGTTTTTCGCTTGATGCAAATTTCCCGTGAAACAATGAAAAACACCAGTTAATTCAGCTGAATTTTCACTATCTAAAATCTCAAAAATTTCATCAAAAGCATTTCGACAATGTATTGCAATCGGCAGTTTCAATTCTTTCGCCCACTGAATTTGTTTACGAAAAACGCTTTTTTGTTGCTCGCAAAATGTGGCATCCCAATATAAATCCATACCAATCTCACCCACAGCGCAGTATTTTTCAGGAGACTCAAATAACTTTTGCTCAATAACACTCAATTGATTTTCCCAATCTTCTTTCACATAACCGGGATGTAACCCCAACATCGGAATGCAATTGGCAAACTTTTGACTGAGAGCAAGCATTGGATTGATACTCGCTAAATCTATGTTTGGAAGTAAAATGTAATTTACGCTGCTTTGCTTGGCACGAAAAATTGTCTCATCCAAATCCGTTTCAAATTCTTCCGAATACAAATGTGCGTGGGTATCAATGAACATTAGAAAAGAGATATGCTTAAGCCTAATTGGATTAAATGTAAATCGGGATTGCCTCGTCCGTCAAAAAGACTATTAATTTGATAGGAACCAAAAAGACTGAAGTTTCTATATCCCAGGCGGGTGTGTAATCCATAATTTAATAATGATGCAGCAGAACTAAGATTCGTGCTTTCCATTTTCGAACCATCGGAACCAATCATTCGTTGCTTCATTGCAGCATTTATACCAAAAGAACCACCAACAGCAAACTTCCAACGATTCCAGTTTTTAGTTGAAAATCGTAACTCCAATGGCATGAAAAAACGATGGTTATTGAAACAAGAATAATCGTAAATGCTCGATTTTTGAATGGTTGAAAATTCAATTATATTGTTTTGTACTGCAAATTTTTGTTCGGATGAAATTGATGAAAACGCGTATCCTAAACCCAAGCCTAACGAAAACACCTTTGTCTTTTTGAACTTGATATCTTTTATGAAATTTACATTGACCCCAATTGAATTCCATTGGTTTTGAAAAGGTTTCAAGTCGCCGGACCAATCGTTATAGGTCAAATCCAATATTAATCGATCATACTTGTGATTATCTGTACTTTTTGTTGGGCGCAGACCATCGAAATACCAAAACAAACCCGGTCGATGCCTTGAAATTAATTGCGATTCGTTATTCTGCGCTTTTACAGACACAAAAACAAGCAGAAATAATAAGATTAAGCCTCTTTTCAATTGAATTTCGATAAATATTGTTCCCAATTCCAAGCATCTCTTACGGCATCCAAAATAGTAAGTTCGGATTTCCAACCCAAAAGTTTTTCTGCTTTACTCGCGTTAGCATAAATTTCAACCACATCACCTTCTCTGCGAGGACCGTATTGCCAGTTTAAAACAACTCCTGTTTCTTTCACAAATGCTTGAATGATTTCCTTTACGCTTGTTCCTTTTCCTGTTCCGATGTTGATGTTTTCGAGTAAGCCCGATTTATTTCCCATTAAAAAGTCAACAGCTTTTACGTGCGCATTTGCCAAATCACTGACATGGATATAGTCTCTTACACACGTTCCGTCTTGAGTTGGATAATCATTTCCAAAAACGGTTAATATTTCTTGTTTTCCGATAGCGGTTTGTGTAACAAATGGAAGCAGGTTATTTGGTCTTCCAATAGGAAATTCACCAATCAAAGCACTTTTGTGAGCTCCAACTGGGTTAAAGTATCGTAAATTAATGATTTTTAGTTGTTTGTTGGCGTTGTAAACGTCTTGAATAATTTGTTCCCCGATCCATTTTGTATAACCATAAGGTGAATTTGGTAAATTTTTCTCAGTTTCTTCTGTCACTTCCTTTTGTCCTTTTGGTTCTCCATAAACGGTGCAAGAAGAAGAGAAAACAAAATTCGAAATATTGAACTCCAACATTTTTTGAAGGACGTTTACCAATCCGGAAATATTATTTTGATAATACTTTAGCGGTTGAGCAACGGATTCTCCAACGGCTTTATAGGCAGCAAAATGGATTACCGCATCCGGTTTATATTTTTCAAAAATGGAAGCCAAGAAACTAGGATCACAAATATCTCCTTCGTGGATAATCGGTTCAGCTTGTAATATTGTTTTCAAGCCATCAACTACCACACGGTTGGCGTTTCGAAAATCATCCAAAATAACAGGGATATATCCATTCTCAACCAATGAAACAACAGTATGAGATCCTATGTAACCTGCTCCTCCTGTAACAACAATATACTTTGCCATATTCAAAGGTATAAGAAAAAAAGATAAAGGTGGTTACAAAAGAAGTTTGGATGGGATTGTATTCCTTTTATATTGTAGTGATTCAATTACTCTTTATTTCTTGGTTTACCACCCAATCGATAGGAAACTTGGAATTTTCCTGTGTAACCAAAATAAGTTCTTCTTGTCGGGGTTGATTCGTAATAATAATGCCAAGCATTATTTGATAGGTGTGCGCCATATTCCAATCCAAACTGGATTCCTGGGGTTAAATTTAGTTGAAAGCCAAAAGTAGATCCAATCTTGAAATAACCAGCATTACCTGAAGGAGTGTAAGTTGCCGCGTTGAAGTTATAATCGTAGTTTTGAGTTACTTTTCTGACTAATCCAAGGCAAAGAGAAGGAGCAACGAACCAAGTGGCTTTAGTTAATCCGTTTAAATAAAATAAAGGCTCAATTCCCAGATCCCCAATGATTTCTTTGCTGTATTCACCATAGTTACCAATGTCTTTTATAATTACTTCATTAAGTGGGCTGATCCCTATTCGCATTGGGAATCGAAGAGCTAAGTCTGTTCTTATTTCTTTTTGAAAGAAAACATCAATGTTATGGTTGGTTGCGAAAAAACGATCAATGTCGCGATCCAACATTCCAACAGGTCGAATTAAGGAAAAAAGATTGATTCCAAAACTGTAAGGACTGTATGTAAAATTTGGCTGTTGTTTAGCAATTCCCATTTTATGAACATATGCCTTTGTGGCTGGACTTTTTGTTATGTAAAAAGGAACTTTCCCGATTCTTTCCTGATTAAACGTAGGTTCGGTTACTTCAGCCATATCCAAGTATATTGTATCTGTTCCACTAGAAAATGAAATTAAATTATATGTTTGGTCGTAAAATAGAATTTTACCAGTTCGTAAATTGCCTTTTTTATCGACAATTGTGTCTTGGGAAAGAACTGAAAAAGCAGAGCCCAAAAAAACACTTAAAGCCAAGATTAATTTATTCATA
>JBILIY010000156.1:0-4354 GCA_044368815.1 Crocinitomicaceae bacterium | reverse complement strand
AACAACTGTCAACTAGATTGTTAATGCTATCAGTTACGCTAATTTCGTGTGAAAGTAACAATTCAAAAACATTTTTTAAATTTTCAAACTCAACAGGTGGTTGATCTATAGCAGGGATAATGGCTTTTCCGCCTCGTTCATTAACGAATTTAACCAACTTCAACATGTGGAAACGCTCCTCATCTGAGTGAGAATACATGAATTTCGCTGTACCATTCAGTCCGTTATTCTCAGCCCAAGAGGCCATGGCCAAATAAAATTGAGAGGATGATGCTTCTTTTTTAATCTGCTCATTAAGCGCTGTTTCGACACGATTATTCATAATTTGTTTTTTTACAAATTTAAGAATCTTCGTATCAAAATGAATATATTTTAAAACAAAAAAGGGGAATGTATTTTCCCCTCCTGAATTGATAAAGTGTAAATTGAGAATCATTGATATAATTTATCGATATACTTTGTTGTTAATCGTTTTCTTGCTTTTTTGAACATTAAAACCAATGTTAACTCCAGTATAACCTCCTCCCTTTTGAGATGAATAGAAAATATTTACAGGAATATTTAAAGAACCGGCACGAAACGTTCTTCCGAAAGCAAAAACAAAAGAGGTGTTTATCCAATTCTTACCTCTTGTATCGTAGTGAGAGTTATTGAAATCGTAACCATCCTTGTTGTTTGATAAATCTTGAGGTGTAGGTGGTGTGAAAATACCATTTTGGTTGTATTGAGGATCAGAACCATAGGTTCTTGAAGCGAATTCATCCCAATCAGATTGTGAGTAATAGCGATTTGCTTCTCCAAACAAATTATCGGTGTCAAAAAACCCATTGGAAGTTGATTTAACACCAAATCCAGGCCCAAATGCCAATTCCCAGCCGCCTTTTCCAAAACGGAATCCATTCATGATTGTTAGTGAGGGGATAAATTGACCTTGTTCGAGACCTGAAACATTTACTATTCCTTCAATTAGTGCCGAAAAGTTCTCCGTGCCAACATACTGACCTTCTAATTGATAACCAATCATACTGACGAATGGCGCAATACCTAATCCTCCTTGAGACTCTGGTCGCGTTGCGAATTCACTTAATGATCCAACAAGAGCCGCACCACCAATCCTCGGTCCTGAATTATTTATTTTGCCAACATTATTTGAGGTAATGAGTTCGTTTTTAAATGCAAGTCGATCTTGAACGACCTTATCTGATTGTAGTCCATGCATTTCTTTTAAAATTACTTCAATCATTCGCTGCATTTCAATTTCTTGATTATCAAATTCCTTGACGGCTGATTTAAAAATTGTTTGGTTTTTCACATCAACTATTTTTATTGTGACAACTATCTTATTTCCTAACCCATCTAAACTTCCACACATCACATAATCGACATTCAACTCTTTGCCAAGGCCAACTAGGCAATTTTGACCATAACATTGAGTTCTGTAGACTTCTTTAGCTTTGAGAACATCTGCCATGTCAAATTCATCATACACTTTGTATTTATTCATTTTAATTAATTCCAAGCGCATCATCTTAGAACCAGACTCAGGTTTAATGCTAAGCGCATTAACATTCGGATTTGCTACTGCAATAGATGGTAAGTTTTCATTTTGAGCTTTTAAACTTTTGAAACTCAATAAAACTGATAAAAAGAAAATTTTTGTTTTCATAACTATTATTTTTATGGACAAAGATTTTCTTATTTTTCGCAAATAACAAAATTGATTTACTCAAGTGTTATTTTATAATTTGCGATATACGCATATTTAGTTGTTAAATCAATATGATTTTTCTGATTTGTTTGTGAATTTGCATTTAAACAGCATCCAGAATGTAGAAGCTACAATCTCTCAAAACTTAATAATTAGGTGAGATTTTCAATTGTAATTACAATTGAGTTTAGAGGAGGACATCAGAAATACAAATCTGCTTCAATTTTTTTTCGGAAAGACAGAATCATTTTTTCAAAATCATAAAAGAAATTGTTTCTTTCTTTTTCATTGACTTGGCTAATAAGACTTGAATTTGCCAATTGTTTATCAATAATTTGTTTTGAATCTGCAACATAACTTGGAGAGCTTGTATGCAAATAATTCAATACATTGTGGGTTACAAATAGTCCGTTAGTTTCTTTACTTGTGTAATAAAATGTCGTATCCGAATTAATTGTTTCATTGAGGTACATGTTAAACTCATTTCCAGAATTTGGAGCTGAAGTACCATAAATGAATTTCTTACCTGCGACTGCTTGTTCCTTTATGTGTTTTGCGAATAATAGAGCACGATCGCACAAAAACAAAGCATATTCAGGATCTTCAAACATGTGCGCTTTATAGTAATATAAAATCTGACGCATAAATCCACGCATTAATTCTGGATCAAATATCTCAGTTGAGGGAATTGAATTATAGATTTGAAGTATTTCCTTTCCCAATTCAAAAGCACGATCCGTAGTTTTCTCATGCCTAAAATTCTCTTCTTTATACGCTTCTATTTGTAAATGTGTTTTTGCCCAAAAAAATAAGCGGAATCTGACCAGCTGAGGAAAATTCAAAATCTGAAAAAAATGCGTGTTACTAACTGACAATATAATCTCTGGATTTGTCAATTTTTTAATTCGTCTAAATGATTCAGCAATTCCTTCTAAATAAGTCTCTAAGCTGAAATCATAGGTATTTAATGGTGGATATTGAAAAATGACTTTCCCCTCGCTCAATTGGGCTAACGCATCAAATGAAACATCAAAATGCTGACAAATTCTTTTCGTTTCTTGTATGGTAAGACTTGTCTCTCCGCGGTATCTTCTGTAAACTGCATCTGGACTTAAATGTAAAATATCAGATAGGACATTTCCTAAAGAATCCTGACCACTCAATTTTGATTTTATTATTTTGAATAATTCAGCCTGAATATCAGATTTCATTTAAGTCTTAAAATTTAAAAAACCAGCTACACATTGGTATCGGAAATGAATTGGAATCATATCTATCAAATGTAGCCACTCCTGCTAACGCTATTTGAAACGCTCGATTTTCATTTTTCTGAAAGCGCATACCTGGCATCAAATATAACGAAGTTTTAAACACTCTTTCGTCCTTTACTGTTGTAATTACAGTTGAATAACTTTGAGTATTCGGGTCGTAGCCTCCCGAGGTGGTTGTTCGAATTTCCTTTTGATTGCTGAATAAGACCATTGAATCGAAGAAAAAACTGGCTTTGCTTCCTACTTTAAAGATTCCGGCAATTGAAATTAAAGGCGCTCTACGAAGTGGAATTTCACGTTCATAAGTTGAAGGGAAATTCGGTTCGATGTAGGTTCCAGGTCGCTCAATGGTTTCTTCGGTTCCCATTTTTAAATATCCGTAACCGGCTGAAAATGAAATGTTATTTAGTCTATTCCCATAGGTTACCACGCCCCAGTGCAAACCTCCGAATCCTTTGAAATTCGCTAAATAACCAGTCGTTCCTATCATTGTTCCTAATGCGAAATGCCATTTATCGGATTTGTTTATTAGCGCGTACTTTGCTGCCAACACAAATGGACTGGCAATCCAAGTGGTCATAACACCGAGCGAAAAACGATCGGAAAGTGAAAAATGGACTTCCGGACCATAAAGATTAACAAGTGCGTAGTTTTCTCCGCGTTTGACCGAAAAAGCATTCGTCGTGAACTGATATCGTGTTGTAAAAGGCCCCAATGCGCGATATTCGCCAAAAACAACTTCCTTTCGCGAAGAAACGAGTGTAATTGACTTTATGTCCGACTTGGTTATGTAGATCTTACCTAGTGTGTTAGTTTCTAAAAGAATTTCTCGTCCATCGTCGTTTAATATCTTACCGATATATTCCATCCCGTTGTTTTTGGTGACTACATAGGTATTTGTATCTACGGGATTTTGTTGCGCTTTTGAAAAACCAAGGATGAATGTAAACAATAAAAAGAAGTATATTTTCATGGCCAATTTTTTTCAAAATTAGACCAGTCATCCTGATTGTTATTTACAGAAAATCAACTAAATTTTTAAGTTGTTTCAGTTAAAACAGAATTTAAAAAATGGAAATTATAAACTTCTATACCATTGTACCATTGGAATGGGAACAGGTACAAATTCACCATCCGTATATATTCCTGTGAAACCGAATTGAAAAGCTTTACCTTCTTCTTGATGCCAGCGCACTCCAGGTATAAGTAATGCTAATCCAGGATAAGTCATTGTTCTGGTTCCATTGGCAAGTTGCTCATCCCAATTTCCAGTATTTGGATTATAGACGTAATCTGTATATTGATAATTTTCCGTTTTGGTTTTACCCGGTAAAATAAAAAAAGAGTCAAAAACTAGACTGATTTTTTTGGACAC
>JBILIY010000111.1:0-5104 GCA_044368815.1 Crocinitomicaceae bacterium | reverse complement strand
TTCGTGATCGCGAATAATAAATTGAACGGTCGCTTTCTCTAGTCCTCCTTCAATCGAAACGGGGTGAACAAAACCTTCACGATGGCTCGTTGTTTCAGGCGACCAACGTTCTTTAGGAAGCGAATCTACGAATTCGGAAGCGAGTTTTATGGCGTTAATCATTTTATTTTTAGCATAACCAGGATGTGCACTAATCCCGTTAAAAACAAATTTCATTGCATCAGCTGAAAAAGTCTCGTCCTCGATGTCTCCAAGTTGACCTCCATCGAGTGTGTAGCCAAAGTCAGCATTTACTTTTGACATATCCAGTTTGTCGACACCTCTTCCAACTTCTTCGTCCGGCGTAAATAAAATCCGAACTTTTCCATGTTTTATTTCCGGATTTTGAACCAGAAACTGCGCGAAATCCATGATAATCGCAATTCCTGCTTTGTCATCTGCACCAAGCAAAGTTGTACCACTTGCAGTTATGATGTCATCTCCGATTTTAGATTTTAGGTACGGATGTCTTTCCACTGTAATTACTTGTGAATTGTCGTCGGGCAATGTAATTGGATTCCCATCGTAATTTCGGTGAACAATCGGCTTTACTCCTGTACCTGAACAATCAGGCGCTGTATCCATGTGTGAGCACAAACAAATAGTTGGGATATTTTCTCTATCCGAATTAGAAGGAATCGTTGCGTAAACATAACCCCATTCATCCAGTTCAACTTCTTCCAAGCCTAAATCAATCAATTCTTGATAAAGGACTTTTGCCAAATCTTTTTGCTTCATTGAAGAAGGAAATGATTCCGAATTAGGATCGGCGGTTGTATCTATTTGAGCGTATTTGATGAAACGACTTTCAACAGAATATTGGTAAGACATAAATTGAAATTTTTCAAATTTAGTTAGAAATAGTAAAGAGTAAGAGTATATTTTTTTAGAATTGTGAACGAGCAAAATTATAATTGCGAACTGATTAATGGTGAGTTATATCCTCTAACTGATGCTAAATCCCAGAACCTCGATAACAACCGCTACTTCCCAAATCCAAAAGGAAGAAAATCTTTCGCTGAATTGACGATTAATATCGTTCCATCTTGATTAATCAGAATAACACGAATTGGATTCTTTTGCCGATTTTCAGATTCCAACATCACTTGTCGGCAAGAACCACAAGGCGATAAAATGTGACTTTTCGGAACTAAATCGCCTTTCGCAACGATACAAAGCGTTTCAATTTCGACTCCGGGATAGATGGCTCCCGCGTAGAATAAAGCTACCCGTTCTGCGCAAAGTCCCGAGGGGAAAGCTATATTTTCTTGGTTGTTACCTTGGATAATTTCTCCTGTTTTTAGTTTTAAAGCCGCACCAACGTTAAACTTGCTATATGGCGCATAAGCGTTATCCATTGCTTCAATGGCTTGTTCAGCTATAATTCGATCATTTTGATTCAATTCAGAAATCGATTTTAATGTTTCATAAGAAAAATGAAGTTCTTTTTTCATAATTTCCATTCAACGAGTAAATCAACTTGTTTGTTACGATTAATGAACTTTAAAGAATGATTATTTTAAACTGAGATTTCCCAAAGCAAAAAAATGAGATTTTTTCGTTAATTTTGATATGATGAGCATACTTGATAAATATTTGATTGAATTTTACAAACTCTGTGAGTTGTATCAGGTTGAGCGAATTTACTTATTTGGCTCTGCATTGTCATCTGATTTCAATGAAAAAAGTGATATTGATTTTCTAGTAAAATTTAAACCCATTGACCTTCAGAAATACTTCGACAATTACTTGGGATTTAAAGAAAAATTAGAAAATTTGTTTTCAAGAAAAGTTGATTTGGTTGAGGAACAAACGCTGAAAAACCCTATTTTGATTAAATCTATCGAAAACTCAAAGTCACTTATTTATGGATGAACGTATTTTAAAGTGGCTTTTCGACATTCAAATTGCGATCGATGAAATTGACGGATTCTTTTTGGGAAAAGAGCGAGATTTCAACGAGTACAAGAAAAATTTAATGCTTAAAAGAGCAGTTGAAAGAAATTTGGAAATTATTGGAGAGGCTGTAAATAGAATTATTACTAGGGACAATTCATTTGAAAGTAAAATATCCAATGCAAAAGCCATTATTGGTTTAAGGAATCAAGTGATTCACGCCTACGATAATATTTCTGACGAAAATATTTGGTCTATTCTAATTAACCACCTTCCTAAACTCAAATTAGAAGTGCATTCAATCATTAATTCTGTAGCTTAATAAAAAATATCAGAAGGCTTTGGTTAACTAATGATTTCATATTCGTAACTTCGCCTCTTAAACAAATTTTTTAATGCAAACAGAATTGGAAAAGGTAAGCTACGCGGTTGGAATGAGCATTGCGGAAAGCCTAAAAAATCAAAACCTGGATGGTGTTGATACGCGTGTTTTAGCAGAAGCGATGAATGATATTTTTAATGGGAATAAACTCAAATTATCTCCAAACGAAGCGAATGATGCGATTCAAACATACTTAGACAGCAAGCGAAATGAAGCTTTTGCAGAGGTAAAATCAGAAGGCGAATTGTTTTTGTTAGCAAATCGCACAAAAGAAGGAATTCATACAACTTCATCAGGCTTGCAATATGAAATTTTGAGTGAAGGAAGCGGTCGTAAGCCCGGTCCAACCGATAATGTAACGGTTCATTACCACGGGACGTTAATCGATGGGACTGTATTTGATAGTTCGGTTCAACGCGGAGCTCCAGCAAGTTTTGGAGTGAATCAAGTTATTAGAGGATGGACGGAAGCATTGCAATTAATGCCGATTGGTTCCAAATACAAATTATTTATTCCTCAAGAATTGGCTTATGGGTCAAATCCACATCCGGGAGGAGCAATCAAGCCTTTTGCCGCTTTAATTTTTGAAGTTGAACTTTTAGATATCAAATAACAATGAAGAACCTATTTTTAATTCTTTTCGCAACGTTGTTAGTTGCAAGTTGCTCAGATTCAAACGAATCAAGCACGCCAATTTCATTCAAAACTCAAAAAGATAAATTGTCCTATATTCTAGGAGCCATAAATGCTAAAACAATTACCAATAGCAATGAAAAGTCTTTGGAGCAGTTAGACAAGGATGAAATGGTTAAAGGGTTCAACGAGAACTTAAATGGCCAAGAAGCGGATGGCTGTTTACAAACTATTCAAAAGTTGTTCGGGCCTAATTACATGGATTTCAATAAAAAATATATCAAAGAGGGGTCTCTTTGTATGGGTCGAATGACAGGATCCGCCTTTTACATGGATATCAAAAAGCTAGGCGCGTTAGATCAAGTTAATTTGGAAATGGTGAAACGCGGGTATGCTGATGGTCTGTTTAAGCGAGACACGACTATCAGAGAACAAGCGATGCGTCAAATGATGAATGATTTTCTCTTGAAATTAAACGAGGCAAATGGTTCGAAAATGATGGCTAAAGCGAAAAAACTTTCAGGATCAAAAGTATATCCAAATGGAATTATAATTAAAACGATTAAAGAAGGTAATGGCCCATTGGTTTCTTTACAAAATGATGTGAAGGTTCATTACACGTTGACAACAGCTCTGGGAGACACCATGGAAAGTAGCCGTATGCCTAATCAGCAGGGAAAAATTGAACCGTTACCTGTAAGTGTTGGTGGAGGAATCATCGAAGGATGGTCTTTTGCACTTCAGAACATGAAAAAAGGTGGAATTTATAAGGTATTTATTCCTTGGCAAATGGCCTATGGAGAAGAACAAGGACGTCAGTCGCTTTGTTTTGATATGGAAATCATGGAAGTAGGTAAGTCAGGATCTTTTGTTAAAGCACAAATGCCAACGAATCCGAATATGAGATAATTGTATAACTTTATGTTTATGAAATATATTCCAATTTACTTTAGTGTTCTTGTCACGTTTCTCACTAGTTGTAGCGAGGAAGTTAACTTAGCCGGTGATTTCAAAGAAACTGCCGTTGTCTATGGTTTATTGGATCACGCTGATTCCTTACATTATGTAAAAATAACCCGTGCATTCATCGGGCCCGGAAATGCTTTGGAAATAGCGCAAATTCCTGATTCAAGCTATTTTGATAATGTAGATTTGACTATTTCAGAATATCTCGGTGGAGCATTACAACGAACTTGGCTTTTACAAGATACAATTGTAACAAACAAAGATGTTGATGGTGCGTTTTATGCCCCAGAACAAAAAGTTTATTATTTTAAAACGCTTCCAACGGTGACTTCATCCATGGGAGTTCCAGGTACTGTTCAAACTTCTCCAAATCCTTTATTAACGTCTCTTAAACCAGGGTGTACCTACAAAATGAAGGCTGTAATTAATGATGGTGCATTTGAAGTAAATGGAGAAACAGAATTAGTTAATGGTTTAACGACTAGCGCATCATCTCAAAACTTCACCTTTAAATTTGTAGATGATCCGTCAGAGTATATTTCAACTGGCGTAGGTGTGGGAAGTACTGGTAATGCTTACATTGTAAATGCTCAATTGGATGTGTTTTTTAATGAACATATTGGATCAAATTTTACAACAAAATCTTTCAATTGGCAACTTGGAGAAAATGACGTCTTGCCGAGCACCAGCACGACTTTTACAGCACTTGGAAAAACTTTTTATGAATTGATAGAACGAAATGTAACAGATGATCCTGCAATAGACAAACGAACGTTCAATGGGATTTCAGTGACAATTACGGGAGGTGCTGAAGAACTTTACAATTACATGGTAGTCAACAAACCAACGTCTTCCTTAGCACAAAGTAAACCGACTTACACGAATCTTTCAGTTACCAATGATAAACGAGTTGTGGGGATTTTCTCTTCGCGTCAAACGTTGAAAGTGTTCAAACCGTTTTTTGTTTCTCCGGCATTAGCATATATCCGGGCAATCGACAAAAAAAGTACGCGTGAATTGTGTATTGGACCAATTACCGGCCCACTTCTATTTTGCTCTGATCACCCGGGAGATAATATTGTAAATCAGCAAGAATCATTTGCTTGTAATTAAAAATTGAAGATTTTGACATCTCGATGAGTGAGCGATTGACTTTATTTGCTGATGTCATTTTACCTGTGCCTATTC
>JBILIY010000110.1:0-5105 GCA_044368815.1 Crocinitomicaceae bacterium | reverse complement strand
ATTAATTTAAGAGATTACAAAATGAGTACTTATTGATTCGTTTTTAATCAAACGATTGATTACATCTGCAAAAAGTTCAGCGACACTTACCACGCGAATTTTTGGAGAAGTTTGTTTTAATGGAATTGTGTCCGTCACAACAATTTCCGTGATTTTCGAATTATTGATTCGTTCAATTGCCGGACCGCTCAAAACGGCATGCGTACAAAATGCTCGAACGCTTTTGGCTCCTTTGGCAATCAACAGATCTGCTGCTGTAGTCAATGTTCCAGCCGTATCACACATATCGTCTACAACAATCACATCTTTTCCAGCAACATCACCAATTACCGTCATTTCAGCAATTTCATTTGCTTTTTTACGATTTTTATGACAAAGAGCTAAACCGCAATTGAGGTTTTTAGCATAGGAATTGGCGCGTTTTGCACCACCAACATCCGGTGCTGCCATAATAATATTGTTCTTGTCTAGTTTATCAATTTCCTTCAAAAACAGTTTCGATGCATAAAGGTGATCCACGGGAACCTCAAAAAACCCTTGAATTTGATCCGCATGTAAATCCATTGTGATGACACGATCCACCCCTGCGGCCATTAACATATTCGCAATTAGTTTGGCTCCAATTGCAACTCTCGGCTTGTCTTTTCGGTCTTGGCGTGCAAATCCAAAATAAGGAATAACTGCAATAATTTTTCTTGCAGAGGCTCTTTTGGCTGCATCCACGAGTAACAATAATTCAAAAATGTTTTCTGTTGGAGGCATTGTTGATTGAACAATAAAAACATCCTGTCCACGCACCGTTTCCTCAAATGAAGGCTGGAATTCACCGTCGCTAAAAACAGATACTTTTGCGTCGCCTAATTGAATACCATAATGTGAAGCAATTTTAGTTGCTAAGTCCATTGAAGCTCTGCCAGCAAAAATTTTTACACCCACGTTTTACATTTAAGAGGTGCAAAATTAGGGATTTTTAAGGAATTTCAAAACAAATCTTCCATTAAGGTTTTAGAGAAATAAAATAAAGCAACCAAAATCAAATTAAATTACCTTTGCACCTCATGAAAAAAAAGAGTAAATATTTCCTTTTCCAACGACTTTTGCATTTTGCAAAGCCATACAAAACTTACTTTTTTATTTCCGTTTGTTGTGTCCTTTTATTATCATTCCTAGGTCCTTTCAGGCCTTATTTCATAGGTCAGATTGTAGATAAATACATTGTTAAAGACCAAAATCACCAGGCATTATTAATCGGGTCAATAATTGTTGTTGGGATTTTAATTTCAGAGGGGATATTGCAATTATTATCCTCTTATTTTTCGAATCTTTTGGCGCAATCCGTCATACGGGATTTGCGGGTCAAGATTTTCAATCACCTCCTTTCTTTTCGGATGCAGTTTTTCGACAAAAATCCTGTCGGTTCTATGGTTACACGAGTTGTTTCAGATTTGGAAGCCATCACTGAGGTTTTTTCTGCCGGAATTATGGACATTTCAGGTGATTTGATTTCCTTGATCATTATCCTATCCATGATGTTTTCTGTGAATTGGCAACTTTCATTAATGACTTTGATTCCAATTCCTTTATTGGTGATTGCAACCAGGCTGTTCGCCAAGGCTATGCGCGAATCATTTCAACAAGAACGATCTGCTGTAAATCAATTGAATTCATTTGTTCAAGAGCGATTAACGGGTATGGCTGTTGTTCAATTATTCAATCGTCAAGATGCCGAGTTTTCTAATTTTCAGGAAATCAATAAAGTGCACAGACAGGCTCACATCAACGCTGTTTGGGCGACTTCTATTTTCTTTCCAGTTGTCGAATTGCTGAGTTCACTTTCAATTGCATTTTTACTCGTTTGGGGCGCCCTGAATGTTCAAGGAAAAACGAGTGTAGAAATCAAAACAATGTACGGCGAAATCATTGCTTTTACCCTTTGGATTAATCAACTTTATCGTCCGATTCGGCAACTTGCTGATAAATTTAACATTCTTCAACGAGGAACAGTAAGAGCAGAACGCATTTTTGAGGTATTGGATCAAGAAGAAAACGTTCAAGATACTGGGAATAACATGAATGTCGACTTCAATCAGGACATTAAACTTGATAACGTTTCTTTTTCTTACGATGGAGAAATTGATGTGCTAAAAAACATCAATTTGACCATTCCAAAAGGAAAAACAATAGCATTTGTAGGCGCTACAGGTGCTGGTAAGTCAACGATTGTCAATTTGCTGGGACGCTTTTACGAGTTTCAAAAAGGAACCATTCATATTGGATCTATTGATATTAAAGACATTGAATTAACTTATTTAAGGGCAAATATTGCTATTGTTTTACAAGATGTTTTTCTTTTTTCGGATACGGTCTATAATAACATAACGCTTGGAAATAAATCCATTTCAATGGATCAGGTTGTTGAAGCGTCAAAAGCAGTAGGCGCACACGAATTTATTATGAAGTTACCAGACAATTACAATTACCAAATTGGTGAACGTGGCGGTGTTTTATCAGTTGGTCAACGGCAACTTCTTGCATTCATACGCGCTTACGTTTACAATCCACACATTTTAATTTTGGACGAAGCAACGTCAAGTATTGACCACGAATCAGAACTTTTAATTCAACAAGCAACTTTAAAATTGACACAAGGAAGAACGTCAATTGTAATTGCACACAGACTTTCAACCATTCAAAATGCTGATCAAATAGTCCTGCTGGAAAAAGGAGAAATAAAGGAAGTTGGAAGTCATCAAGAATTAATAAATAGAGGCGGTCAATATAAAAAACTTCACGAAAAACAATTCTTTAATTTAGAAGGAAATGAAACGATTTAAAATTGGCGGTGTTCCAGAACATTTCAATCTGCCATGGCGATTAGCAATTGAAGAAGGGAAATTCAGAGAACTAGACGTTGAATTGCACTGGTCAGATATGACAGGCGGGACAGGTCAAATGATAAAAGGATTGCAAACGGGATCGATTGATATTGCCGTGCTGTTAACTGAAGGCATCACTAAATCCATTTTACAAGGATTGAATGCAAAAATTTTAACAGTTTACGTTACAACACCTTTACACTGGGGAATACATGTTCCTTACCACTCCGACATCACACGTGTTGACCAACTTGAAGGAAAAACGTTTGCGATTTCTAGAGAAGGCTCCGGATCACATTTGATGGCTTATGTAAAGGCTTTTCAAGAAGGTTGGAATACAGATAATTTAAAATTCAATGTAGTTGGTGACGTATATGGTGGGCTTTGGGCTTTGCAAAATGATCAAGCACAAGGATTTCTGTGGGAAAAGTATACTACCTTTCCATTTACGGAACAAAAGAAGTGCAGATACATCGACGAAGTTGTTACACCTTGGCCATGTTTTGTAATTGCCGTTCGGAATGATGTTTATAATTCAGAAAAAGAATTACTTACAACGATTTCGGAAATCGCCAATAAAAAGGCTTTCGAGTTAAAAAACAATGTGCAGGCTGCTGAAATAATTTCTTGGCGCTATAACCTCCGTTTGAGTCAAGTTCAAAACTGGCTTATTGAAACGAATTGGAACTATCAAAACAAATTAGAAAAAGAACCATTTCAACTTGTAATTGATTACTTGATGAAGTTGAATCTAATTGAAAAATCCGAAACCGAAGACTGGAAGGAAAAACTATTTTAACATTTTTTATATCTATTTGTTTTTCAGTTAAATAGCTTTGTTCGATGGGATTGCATTTTTGATAAATCAAAATCCACTTTTGCTAATTTATCGAAGAAAATGGTTTTATGGCGGTTTACATTTGATGTATAAAACCTTTAGCCATGAAAACGATAGTATTAATTGCGGATCAATCAATTGCTTTAGCTTTGATTCCGGTGGTTGTTTTAATTAGTGCTTACATTGTTTTAATTTTTATTTCAAGCAAAGAACCTGATTAAACCTTTTTCAACTAGGATTGTTTTTATAAAATGAAGCAATTCTTAATCTTCTCTTTTTTTAATTTTCTTATTACCTTTTCTATTCAAGCGCAAAAAACAAAAGTCGCTTATTTTGGGAGCGGTTGCTTTTGGTGTGTGGAAGCCATTTTCGAAACGGTGAAGGGCGTAAAAGAAGCTGAATCGGGCTATTGTGGAGGAACAACCAAAAAACCAACTTACGAGCAGATTTGCACGGGCAGAACTGGTCATGCTGAAACGGTTAAAGTTACTTATGATCCAAATGTTATTTCTTATTCTGACTTGCTTCGTGTCTTTTTTAATTCACATGATCCAAGTACCTTAAACCAACAAGGGCCCGATAAAGGAACCCAATATCGATCTGTGATTTTTTATTCCAATGAAAGCGAAAAAGAGCTTGCGAAAAACTACATTAAAAATCTGCTCGATAAAAAGACATTCAAAGAAATTACAACCACACTTGAGCCGTTTAGCACTTTTTACCCTGCCGAAGCATACCATCAAGATTTTGAAAAAAGAAATCCAGATTATCCCTACGTAAAACAGGTGAGTTTACCTCGCTTAAAAGCTTTTAAAAACAAAACGAAAGATCTATTAAAGAAAAACCATGAATAAACTAACTATCATTCTAGCCTCTGTAGTAGGCGTATTCTTAATTGCACAGCTACTTATGTCGTATAAAAATAAAGATATTGAAACACCGAAATATAAGGTTGTCAAAACATATGACTCTTTTGAAATTCGCCAATACGATTCAATGATTTTAGCTCAAACGGTTATTCAGGAAACTTCTATCAAAAAATCAGGAAATACGGGATTTCGTAAGGTGGCAGGATACATTTTTGGTGGTAACAGAAATAATCAACAAATCGCAATGACCGCACCAGTTATTATGGAGGTTGGAGATAACACCAAAATGTCGTTCGTCATGCCAAGCCAATATAAAATGGAAGACTTACCCCAACCTAATTCTTCTGAAGTTAAACTAATTAAAGCTGCGCCTAAAAAAATTGCCGTGCTTACCTATTCAGGATTTGCCTCAGACGAAAAGATAAATCGAAAGAAAGAACTCCTTAGAGAAGCTTTGAAAAAAGAACAAATTAGTGTTAAAGGAGATTTTTCCTATCTCGGCTATAACGCGCCTTGGGACCT
>JBILIY010000109.1:0-5109 GCA_044368815.1 Crocinitomicaceae bacterium | reverse complement strand
AGTAGGTTTTCATTTTTTGGCATCGCCCCAAAAAACGAAACAAAAAAGGTCTAGCGCTGGAAAGATTCAACTACCCACATTTTCCTTGTTGCTAAAATTTCTAAAACTCTCCGCCGCGGCGGATCATACAGTCAGAAATTTAAACGCAACTTCGTCGTGTGGGTGCCCAGTTTAATCTTTCAATGCGCGGGGATCGTGGAAACTTAAACTACTTTCGCATTATCTCAAAAATTACAACGGAATACTAATCCGAATAGTTGTTCCTTTATCAATTTCTGATTTCATCACGAACACTTTTCCGTTGTGATACTCTTCGATGATGCGTTTTACCAGTGTCAAGCCAAGTCCCCATCCTCTTTTTTTGGTTGAATAACCCGGTTGAAAAATGGTTTTAAATTGTTTCGGTGTGAGCCCTTTGCCGGTATCGGTAATATCTACATAAACTCGTTCCGGAACCCGCTGAATTTCAATGGTCAAGTTTCCTTTTCCTCCCATCGCATCGACGGCATTTTTGCAAATGTTCTCAATCACCCATTCCATCAATGCTGGGTTATGTAGCATGACAATCGGTTCCTCTTCTTTGACTTTGAAATCGATGAAGATTTTATTTGAAAGACGTGCTCGTAAATATTCCAAGTTATTACCAATTGTAACAACCAAGTCTGCTTCAACCAATTTGGCTCCTGAACCTATTTTTGAGAAGCGATCGGTGATTTTTTCCAAGCGTTCCAGGTCCTTGTTCATTTCAGAAACAACCATATCATTGCCACCGTTAGCTTCTAAGTGCGCAACCCACGCCATCATGGATGAGAGTGGTGTTCCCAATTGATGAGCTGTTTCCTTCGCCATTCCGGCCCAAACTTGGTTTTGCTCTGCCTTACGGAACGTAGAAAACATCAAATAACCAATGACTACAATTAAGCCGATAACTGAAAACTGGATGTAGGGGAACCACGTCAATTGCTGTAATTCTGGACTTTCTTTGTAGTAAAGTAACTTAACGCCCGTTCCAAAATCAATTCGAATCGGAGCATTCTGCTGCTTAAATTCTTTCAATGTTTTGGCTGCGTTTTTCTTCCACTCTTTTTCCGATAAATTACTGACTTCAATTTGATTCGATTTTTCGTCAACCAAAATCACAGGAATTAAACTTGAATTATCAATCAAATCGCTATTAAACGAATTGATTAATGAATCACTGGCTTTTTCAAGTCGAATTAACTCGTTGGATTCCCCATAAACGAATTGCATTTTAATTCCACCAAAAACTTCAATTTCAAAGGATCTTCCGGAAGCAATCCACTCAGCAAACATGCTCGTTTTCTGGACATCGGATAACGTTGAATCCAAATTTTTTCCTTGGGCTAACTTTCCGTCTTCTGTCAAGATTGCAACGGGAATGTTTTTGTTGCTCGAAATAATATTTAAGGCAAAATCAATGTCCTGATTCATGTTCAAATCAGAAGGATTTAAAATGGTGCGCTGTGCATCAACGACTATTTGAATTTTTTGACGCTCCTTTTCCCGCAATTCATCAAAAATCTGATTCGTCAATTTTACCAATTCAACCTTTTTCCGAATGGCATCCGCCCATTGCTCCGCCTTGGCTTTTTCGCGTTGGGCAATTTTGTCAATCATTTGATTCGAAACGAAGAGTGAGGCAATGATGATTGTCAAGGAGACCAAAATCAAAGCAATTTTCCAGCGCTGTTTCGATGAGTAAATATCCATTTTCACGAAAGTAGCAGTTTTTCAACCATTTCACAAACCGTGTGGTGATCAAATTTTAGAATGGAAGCTTTGATTTCCTCTTTGTTGAAGGTTAATTTTTGTTCCAAAATTAAATCCATTTTTTGTGCTAGATATGCATTGTTTTTTGTTGTGAAAAGCAAGCCATTTTTTCCCTCCGTAATTAATTCGGTCGTCCCTCCTGCCCTACTTCCAAGCACGGGAACACCGCAAGACATGGATTCAACGGTTACCATTCCGAAGGTTTCTGAATCTGAAGGAAGAATCGTCCAATCGAAAGCTGAAAAAGCAACTGCAACATCCGTTTGAAAAGGCAAAAAATGAACGCGTTTTTCCAGATCATTTTCTTTGACGAAATTTACTAATTCATTCAAATAGAAATCCGATTCATTAGCTGTTTGCTCACCAACAATACACAGATGAAAATCAGTCATTTTAGTTTTCAGCAAAGCTTCAAGTGCTAATAACTGGCCTTTTTTTTGATCAATTCTGCCAACGATTCCGAATATAAATTCATCAATCGGCAAATTCAATTGTAAGCGCGCATCGCGTTTCTCAATCGGAACAATCTTTTCAATTTCCAATCCAGAGGGAATCACATTGATTTTATTTTCCGAAACATTTGTATTCCGAATAACTTGATTTTTCAAATATTCTAAGGGACAATTCCAACTCGTGAAGAATGAATAGCGCCAGGTTCTGAAAAACTGTTTTTTTGGCGAGCCAAAATCCATTTCCATAAAAAAATGAACTTTGATTTTTCCTTTGGATAAAAAAGCTACCGATGCAGCAATACTCTGATCGAATGTTGCTCGAATAATTAAGTGTTGAATTTTGTGTTCTTTTAGTTTGCGATACAGTTGAACAGCTCGAACAAAATCGTAATGATTTTTATGCTTTTTGATTTCAATTAAAGGAAGTTCTTTTCGTTTTGCGGAGGTCGCAATCGGGCTAGTTAGTTGCGCATAGACTTGAACAAAATGTCCGCGTTCTAGCATCCATTCGGCATTTTTGAGTTGGTTCATCTCCAAACCACCCCAACCGGTTGTGCCACATAAATAAGCTATTCGCAAAGACATCGATTTTCGTATGAAAGTTCTAAATTAACTAAATCAAAAAACATTTGATTGAATTAAAATTTCATCAAATTGAATCATTCAAATTAAACAAACTGTAAAAGAACAAATTGGAGCAATCCAACAACTTCATTTCTTATTAACTTTGCAGCTTCAATACAGAAAAGTATGAGCAAGAAATATCAAGAATACAAGGGGTTAAATCTTCCTAATGTGGCAAGTGAAGTTTTAGAAAGGTGGCAAAACGAATCCATTTTTGAGAAATCAATTAGCACGCGTGAAGGAAATCCATCGTTTGTATTCTTTGAAGGACCGCCATCTGCTAACGGTTTACCCGGTATTCACCACGTCATGGCGCGCTCCATAAAAGATATTTTCTGCCGTTACCAAACGCTCAAAGGGTTTCAAGTAAAACGTAAAGCTGGTTGGGATACACACGGTCTTCCTGTTGAATTAGGAGTTGAAAAAGAACTTGGTATTACAAAAGAAGATATCGGTTCAAAAATATCCGTTGATGAATACAATGATGCTTGTAAAAAAGCGGTGATGCGCTATACAGATATTTGGAATGACTTGACCGTGAAAATGGGTTATTGGGTGGATATGGAAAATCCGTATGTGACGTACGAATCCAAATACATGGAATCTGTTTGGTGGCTTCTCGCTCAATTATACAACAAGAACTTACTGTACAAAGGATACACGATTCAACCGTATTCTCCGAAGGCAGGAACAGGACTTTCTTCGCACGAATTAAATCAACCGGGATGCTATAAAGATGTGAAGGACACGACGGTGGTGGCGATGTTTAAAGTTACTAATTCAGAAGATATCACCCTCCTTAATTCTCCCTCAAGCGAGGAAACTTCCCCCTTTGAAGGGGGACGCAGGGGGATGACTTCACCCCTCTCAATCTCCCCTCAAGGGGAAAAGGTAAATATCTATTTACTCGCCTGGACAACCACTCCTTGGACGTTGCCTTCAAACACTGCTTTAACAGTCGGGCCAAACATCGAATATGCCTTGGTTTCAACATTTAATCAATATACGTTCGAACCAATCAATGTAATTCTGGCGAAAAATCTGGTTGGGTATCAGTTTGGAAAAGGGTTTCAATCCGTTGAATCAGCCGAAGAATTAAATACATACAGCGCTGGAGACAAAACGATTCCCTATTTCATTGCTGGAACTTGTTTAGGAAAAGAGTTAGTTGGAACCAAGTACGAACAGTTGCTGCCTTATTGTTTGCCTGCTGAAAATCCAGAGAAAGCTTTTGTGGTAATTCCAGGAGACTTCGTTACAACGGAAGATGGAACAGGAATCGTGCATACAGCGCCAACGTTTGGAGCGGATGATGCGAAAGTAGCAAAAGACGCAGGTCTTCCTCCAATGCTTGTGAAAGATGAAAACAACAATTTAGTTCCGCTCGTGGATTTGCAAGGTCGTTTTCGTCCGGAAGTTAGCGATTTCGCAGGAATGTATGTGAAAAATGAATATTACGACGAAGGAACGGAACCTGAGAAATCTGTGGATGTTCAAATTGCCATCAAACTAAAAGAGGAAAATAAAGCGTTCAAAGTCGAAAAATACGAACACAACTATCCACATTGCTGGCGAACGGATAAACCCGTTTTATATTACCCATTAGACTCTTGGTTTATTCGTGTTACCGATAAAAAAGAAAGAATGGTGGAGTTGAACAACACCATCAACTGGAAACCGGAATCTACGGGAACAGGACGCTTCGGAAAATGGCTGGAAAATGCCAACGACTGGAACCTTTCTCGTTCTCGTTATTGGGGAATTCCTATTCCAATCTGGTCGACGGAAGAGGGTGATGAACGAATCTGCATTGGATCTATTGAAGAATTGAAAAAGGAAGCTGATAAAGCGGTTCAAGCTGGATTTATGACAAAAAATCCGTTAGCTGATTTTGAAGTTGGGAATATGGCTTCGGAAAACTATGATAAAGTGGACCTTCACAAACATTTTGTTGATGAAATCATTTTGGTTTCTCCTTCCGGAAAACCGATGAAGCGCGAGGCAGACCTCATCGACGTTTGGTTTGATTCAGGAGCAATGCCTTATGCACAATGGCATTATCCATTTGAAAATAAAGAACTTGTAGAAAACAGAACTGGTTATCCTGCTGATTTCATCGCAGAAGGGGTTGATCAAACACGTGGATGGTTTTATACCTTACATGCAATCGCAACAATGGTGTTTGATTCGGTTGCTTATAAAAACGTGGTTTCCAATGGTCTTGTGTTGGATAAGAACGGCA
>JBILIY010000108.1:0-5127 GCA_044368815.1 Crocinitomicaceae bacterium | reverse complement strand
GTCCTGAAGAATGTTCAATAGCCGTTCTTTTGAAAATTGATCCATTCGAAATTAATTTGGGTTTTTAATTGGTATATCAACTACTCTACCTTGCTGAGTCATT
Source organism: Crocinitomicaceae bacterium (assembly GCA_044368815.1). Classification (GTDB taxonomy): domain Bacteria; phylum Bacteroidota; class Bacteroidia; order Flavobacteriales_D; family Crocinitomicaceae; genus UBA952. Next base: position 5,024 of record JBILIY010000108.1, on the reverse strand, counting down.
TGCTCTTGAAAACCTAATATTTCCTCGTCTTCTGGGTAAAAATACGGTCTTATATCTAACTTTTCAATTTTCGGAAAAAGGGTTAAAAGCTTATATAAATCCTTTAAACTGTGAAAAAACGTTTGCTTACCATTAAGTATTCTCAAATTAGGCGTCTGACTACTTAATAATGGCAAATCATTTTCGATAAAAAATCTTTTTACACAATCCACATATAAAATTTCTAAGGAAGGTAAACAAGGCATCTTACAATCCACAGAAGTATAAGACAAGTTTAATATTTGCAGATTTTTAAATAAAGCCAAAAAAGAAAGGTCGTTGTGACAACCACTAAACGATAGATCTAAATGCGTACAATCAACTTTATTTTGTAATGCTATTTCAAGTGAATTGTAATAGCCGTTATTATTAAAAATTCCTCGCTTAGATGCTTGATTTAAAAATGCTTTTCTGATGGAATTTGGCATTCCGGTCCTAACGGTATTATCATGATAAAAACATTCCGAGTCAACGCTAAAAAGAACTTGTAAGTTGTAATTTGCCGTTTCTTCGCATGTAAAATGAGGGTACTCTCCATCTGAAACGGCAATATAAGTTCCTAATTTATTGATTACAAAGTTATATTCAGCAGATTTAAAACTAGATATTAAATAATCAACTAATTGATTTAAAGCTGAATTTGGTTCATTAATTTTTTTTGATAAGGTTTTCGGTAAAAAGACTAATGTTCTTAGGCTGGTTTCACAAGCTCTTAATAAAAAGTTAGAATTCTCTTTCAGACGTCTAGATGCAAAAACCATGGAATAGGGATTTCTTTTTATTGCCACAAGCATTACTTCTTCATCATTCCTTAGTTTTGAAGGAAGGTGTTTAGCTTCTATTTCACCTGATTCCAACATTGTTAATACCGTTTTTCGTGACTCAAGACTCGAAGAATAGAGCGCATGTTTGGCGAAAACACCTTTTTTAATTACATAGGGTCGATTTGTCGGTCTATTCGAAGCTTCAGGAATTTTAGGATGAGTCGCCATCGTTTTATGTGAAAAGATGCCCAACTCTGACAGTAGATTATCCTTACTTAACCTGGTCTTTTTTTCCGAATAGATCAACATGTTGAAATCCAATTCTGTCCAATCCAAAATAGAACCTGTTTGATTTTTGTTTGGATGAAACAAGATCCTATTTGATTTATAGAAACTTTCCAGAGGAACACTCAATTTATGCACATCAAAGAGGCGGGCGTATCCTAGTAAAGGAAATCCAGAAACACGTTTTGGTGCAACGAGTTTAATTGATGATCTAGGATACTGATCTGGTGAATTTGACAGCTTGATGGAGTGCGATTTTGGAAAGTGCTCCTCAATTTGTCCAACTTGTTGCTCTCGCTTATCTCCATTAGAAACAACCAAAATTAAATCATTGATAAAAAGTTGATTTTTAGGTATTATTGTTTGTGTTTTTTGATGTCTTGATTTTATACTTAGCGAAAGGGGATAATGAACTATTAAACACGTTGAGTGATCTTCAATCTGTCTTTCACCAAGAATTTTAATCAAAATATTTGGTCGGTGAAATTCAGATGATGTTGCTGGAAGACTAGTAAATGATGTTCCAGGGTGAAGCACGTGATAAAAATCTGGTTTTATTTCAAAGTCACCATTAAACTTTATGTTTGGTAGCCACGATAGGTCAAGAATTAGACTTTTTAACAACAGATTTTTAAAGTCACTTGCAATGAAAAAATATTCTCTAGTAAGGATATTCTCTAGGTTCCAATCCTGTTTATTCATGGGTTGATTCGAACTAGAAGACATTTTTAATTCTTGGATCGATTTATTTAGTTGTTCTTGGATAGTCTCAAATTCTATAAATAGGTTACTGACCTTAAGCCGATTAAGCCGATTAAATAGCTCTTTTGAATCAATTTCATTCGAACCAATTACAAATTTAACTTTCAGAAAATCAATGTGTTTTTGTGCAAAAACCAACCCATCCAGTTCTTGATCATTACTTACCAAGAGCCAACTCTCGCCCCCTAAGGCAGATAAATAAATTTGATCTATTGTCTCCGGCTCAGGTATTATTGAAACCTTCTGATCCGTTGTAAATTCATGTGATGTGCGCAGCAACCTTTTCCATGGAATTTCTAACATCTTTAGGTCTCTATTTCCTTCTAAACGAATATGTTTTACTCCAAATGGTATGTTTTTGAAATCTATCGATTCTAAATCGTTATTTCTTAAATCTATGCGCTTAACAGGGGGTATTTCCGTTAAATCGATTTGTTTAATATTGTTATTTGATAAAAGAATCGACGAGGCATTATAGTTTTTCAGCGGAAATGGCAGTTCTTGTATTTTTAATTTAGATAAATCAACAGAAAACTTGGATGCTTGAATGCTATCCCAAAATGCTTTAGATATAATTTGTTCTCGCTCAATTATTAAAGTTTTAACAAGCCGTATTGAACACACCCCGGAAATTGAATTAACATCATCGTTAAATGTTGAATCCAAATAATATTCGATCGATCGATTTTTAGATGTTTCAAATTTTTGTTTTTTGTTAACAGATAACGTAAAAACTTTACTGGAGATATTGCGAGCGGTCTTAAGATTGAGTTTCTTTTTTAATTTCTGTTCAAAACTTAAAAAACAAATCGCTTTTCGGGCTATTCTATCTTTCGTTGTTTGTTCTTTCGGCAAGTGATCCAAACCAGAAGTCCAATATAGCCCCACTCGATTGTAATAGCGGAAGCCTCTTTCATCTGCCAATCCATTAAAATGTGGGTCAAACGAATATCTTATTCCTAAGGCTCTTCTATCATCGTAATTTGTTTCTTTAATGTAGTTTTTGAATTCCTCTGCCGTCGGAAGACGCCATCCTGGATTGTTTTTTAATGCCAAATCAATACCCTCTTCTGTGAAAAATTGAACTGACTTATTTCTTCTTATTAGTATTGGCACTTCATTTTGAGTTTCATCATCCGAAATACGCCAAAAAAGTCCTGCCACAAAAACAGCATTGTTCTTTATTTCAAATTCTTTACTATCAAGACTATTTATATAATTTATAGCTTCGGAAATGGACTTTCTTGAGTGTATAAACCTTTTGATTATAGACAGTTCTCCCTTATACCTTTTAAACTCAGTATCAACTTTGTTTACTTGAAGTACCCAATTTATTTTGCCTGCCAATTCTTGCAAATAGTGGATAATGTTGCTATGAGTTCTTGAAATATGTTCGGGTCCAAATTTTTTAAGAAAATACATCTCCATTCGAAGTCCCCGTTTGTAGGTTCTACCCGCTGAGCGTTTTTCATTAACCACAATACCTGTTACGGTTTGTCTTTTATGTCTTTTGAGAACTTTTGTTTTTGCTTTCTTCAACCTCAATGACTTTTTGTGAAGCTGAAACTGAACGAATTTTATAACGTGATCAGGTGTTAGGTCCGAATTTGAACCTGAAATTGTAATGTCATCAGAATAACGGGAGTAACTTAGGTTTTTTTTTACGCAATATTCTAACATTCTTTTGTCAAAGCTCACAAGATAAGAATTCGCTATTTGCCCGCTTGTTGGACTACCTTGTGGTAAAAATCCATTAAGTGTTGTTGCTGAAAGAACTTTTGTAACTAAACCTTTTATTATCAAACGTTTATTTTCTTCTTGTTCGTCTTTTTCTAAAATTCCCAAGTGAACCAAGTATTTAGCTTTTAGAGTAAGGATATCCGTCCAAAATAATTCAACATTATCTTTAGGAATGCTATTAAAGAAATTCGAAATATCAAGCTTTAATAAAACATCTTTATCTATGTGAAAATTTGCGTTTTTAACGACACTACAACCTTTAGAATATGCAGTTGATGATTTCGTTGGCAGATATTTGGATTTTACTTTGCGAGCTAATGGGGAATAATCCCGATGATTTTGTAAGGTGTCCAATAAGTTTAAAAGCTGTTTTTGTATTTCTTTTAAAAGAGGTTTTGGCTCAAAAAGTATTCTATTAGTGCCATCCTTTTTGGGTATAACATGCTTGATATAACTTTCTTGGCCAAATTCTTCAGGAATATCAAGCTCAAAAAGTAATTTAAGTGCATTACATTTAAATCGTGTTATATTTAAATCAGTTTTTAGAAAATCATCTATCGTAATTTCAACTATTTGTTTGCTGTCGAAGTCCATTCCGGTTTAAAAAAATTCACAACTTTAACCCAACACTAAAATAAGAAATAAACTGTGATGTCGAAACTTTTTAAAGAAGCAAAACAAGTAAATAAACCCTGTCTATAGCTCTAATAAAAAAATAATTATTTTCTATAAAAATAACAAATCAAAAGGTCTTCTTAAATAAAGGATTTAATGATTTACAGTGTTAAGTGTCAACAACCGATAAATAACACGTTAAAACGTCTCTATTTGATTATCTTCCCAAATAAATCAATAAAACAGATACATCACTAGGTGAAACACCTGAAATTCGAGATGCCTGACCAATTGTCCTTGGGGAAATAGCCGTAAGTTTTTCAACTGCTTCGGTGCTTAAACTTTTCAACTGTCTGAAATCGATGTCTTCTGGTATCTTGACATCTTCTAATCGACTGAGTTTTGAAGCCATTTCTTCCTCGCGATCTATGTAACCTTCATATTTTAATTGAATTTCTGTCTGCGTAGGAATATCTTCATGTATAATGCTCATTTCCAAACACTTATTACTTAGTTCAGGTAAAACTTCCGCAATCTCATTCAACTGTATCTGTGGACGAGATAATATACTTGTAATTTTAACCTGTTGATTGATAGGTGAGGAGTCTTTAGATAACAAGAGTGGATTAACCTCAGCAGGAGTAATTCCTAATGTCCGAAGGTATTTCTTAAACTCATTCGTTCCTTGAACCTTCTTGTCTACCCGCTCCATTTGTTCTTCATCCACTAAACCTAATTGATAGCCAAGCGGGGTTAGTCGAATATCTGCATTATCCTGTCTTAATAGAATTCGGTATTCAGCACGACTAGTAAACATAC
>JBILIY010000107.1:0-5136 GCA_044368815.1 Crocinitomicaceae bacterium | reverse complement strand
TCGATTCCAAATGTGTTAAAAGGCTTTAAACTGATGTTGTTTCTTAACATAGGTCAAAGTTAGAAATTATCGGGTGAAATAACCTTTATCGCCAGGTTTGATTGTATAAAACCATTGAAACCAATTCAAATGGTGACTTTTTAGAAATCCTTTTTGCGATTTTGGCCATTCTTTTGGAATAAAAACCCTTCCGCCTTTTTTGACATTTTCAATTCCTTTTATAGGCATTTGAAGAGCGATCCCGTCCTGATAATAAATCGCATCTGCATTTGGTTCGCCATAGTTGCTCCCGTATTGCCATACTTCCTCAAATTCATTCCAATCGTAACCTTTAAATCCTGCGCTTTCTGGTGCGATTGAAAGCATTTTTCCAAATTTTACATATGGTTTTATGACATCAATCATTCCCAAACTATATGCGTAACCCATACTGTGCGTGACAAAATCAACGGTTACCGATTTTTCCTTTAATCCCGTTGAATCAAGGTAAGTTAAAAAATGTTTCCCTGCAATTTTTCCGTTCTCCTCACGCTCTTTAAATCCTTCTGGATTGAATTTGGTATTCAAAACCCAACGACTTTTCTTTGAAAACCAACAAAATCGAGAGAAAAAATAGGCTTTCAGAAATCTCAGGTTTGTTCGATGCATGGAAGACTTTACTGGAAAATGCCCGTCAAAATAAATGGGTGTTATGGGTTGAAATCGGCTTAAAATTGTATCATCATATTTGTACCAATATCCCGTAGGGTCTTTTAAATGTAATTGATTATCGGTCGTTACATGATTAAATTTTGGTCCTCGATTTCCATTTACGAAAATCATAATTCGCTCCTCATTGCCTATTTCCGTTGAATTTTGTCCCATTAGTGATACTGAAAACAAAAGCGTAAAAATGAAAAAAAATTGAAACTTACTTTGCATATTGGTAGAAAATTCCTCCCGAAGTTGGTGTCCACAAGCATGCTTTCTTTTCACACGATTTTAACCCATTATTAATCCAGGTATTACACGTATGGAAAAGGCTGTAACGCATGTGAGCTTCGTAATAAGCATCGTTATCAGTAACAACTTTTTTATTACTTGGTTTTATGTAGACGGACTTTTGAGTTTTTGTCAGAACAAGTGTGTTCTTGACATATTGAATTAACTTTTTGTATTGTTTTTTTGAGAGTGATAATTGCACGGTTGGTTTGTCTTTAGGAACTTCATAATAGTATGTTGAATGAACTGCGGCCGTGCCGAGACCTGTCATGCAGAAAATAGCTGTTTTAAATGTTAAATCGCTCCATTCAGGGGTATTCATGTAAAAATTCTTGTCACCCCAGCCAATTGCTAAATAACGTGTATTGGTGTCGTTCAATTTAGTGTTTGTGCGCGGAAAAACATCAGTCCAATCGATTTCATCATTTTTTACAGGAACTAAAAAATCTGTGTGAACTCCCGATTGCATTAAATAAATTTGAACTTTTTCACCTTTATCATTTTTACCTTCAACCGTAATTCTTGAAGTAAAAAAAGCTACAATTCCATAAAGAATGAAAAATGCGATTAAACCTCCAAAAAACCAAAGTATCGATTTAAAAACAATCTGAATGTATCTTCGAATTCCCGTTTTCTGGACTTTAGGTTTGTTTTTTATTTTTTTCATTTTCAAATGCTAAAATATCAAAACAAATTCAATCTTTCTTACTTCGTAATGAAATGTGTTACTATTTTTGTTTGAATTCGTTTTCATTCAAATTGTAATCATGATTCAATACGCAAAAAATTATTTAAGTCTAGTACTTTCAATTACGATATCATCGCTCTGTTCTGCTCAAAATGTGAATAATACCTTTGATTATACAGAAAGATCTACTTCACAGAAATTTGATGAAGTAATGGATGATATTCAACGTTACTATGTTGATCCAGTTGACGGAAAGTCCTTAACTGAGTCTGCAATTATCGCGATGTTGGAAAAGTTGGATCCGCATTCAACATATATTCCCGCGGAAGAATTGAATGAAGCTCAAATGTCAATCAACGGAAGTTTTGTTGGAATAGGTGTTCGATTTCAAATTGTAAAAGATACAGTTAATGTTGTTGCTACCATTCCAGGTGGTCCTTCTGAAAAATTAGGAGTCCAAGCTGGTGACAAAATTGTTTCAGTAGATGGAAAGCCAATTGCTGGAATCGGCATCAAAAATAACGACGTTAGAACTACTTTAATGGGTGATTTGGGAACGAAGGTCAAAATCGAGGTCAAACGTAAAAACGCGACAAAGAATCTTGAATTTACGATAACACGAGATAAAATACCTGTTTATTCCGTTGATGCTCACTACATGATCGACAAGGAAATTGGATATATCAAATTGAATAGTTTTTCCCGAACAACCGTTGAGGAAGTTCAATCTGCTTTGACAGAATTGAAAGCTAAAGGAATGAAATCGCTAATTTTTGACTTGCAAGGAAATGGTGGCGGACTTTTAGATGCAGCGCATAAATTGGCTGATGAATTTTTATCAGGAGATAAATTAATTGTTTATTCAGAAGGAAGAGCCCAACCAAGAAGTAATTTGAAGGCCGGAAAAAAAGGACTTTTCGAGGACGGAAAATTAATTGTTTTAACGGATGAATACTCAGCTAGCGCAAGTGAAATTTTATCTGGTTCCATTCAAGATTGGGATAGAGGTTTAATTGTTGGTCGTAGAACATTTGGAAAGGGTTTGGTTCAACGCCCGATGCCGTTGATCGATGGTTCTGAAATTCGTTTAACAATTGCGCGCTATTTTACGCCAACGGGTCGTTTTATTCAAAAACCGTATGATGATCCAGAGAAATATAAAAAAGATTTGACTCAACGGTTTTTAAATGGTGAATTCGTACATGCTGATTCGATTAAAATGCCAGACTCTTTGAAATTTAAAACACTGAAAACAAAGCGTTTGGTTTATGGAGGAGGTGGCATTATGCCAGACTTTTTTGTGTCTTTGGATACCAGCGAAACATCGAATTATTTTTCAGATTTAGTTCAAGGTGGACATTTAAACACCTATCCATTTCAATACGTCAACGAAAATCGAGCGAATTTGAAAAAGCAATACCCTTCTTTTGATGATTTCAATAAGAACTTTAAAATGGACGACGCATTTATGAATCAATTTTTTGAATATGTCAGGAAAGAAGATTCTAAATTGGAATTCAACGAAAAAGAATATCAAACGAGTAAAAATTTAATTAAGCTTCGATTGAAAGCTAATATTGCGCAAGATCTTTGGGGGACAAAAGAGTTATTTCAAGTGTATAATGATTCGAATGAGATTTTACTCAGAGCTATTCAAATCTTGAAAGGCAAAGAATACGAATCAGTTAAATTGGACAGATAATGAATCGTAGAGTTGTTGTAACTGGTATGGGCGCTTTGACGCCGATTGGAAACACGTTAGATGAATATTGGGAAGCGTTGAAAGCAGGAAAAAGCGGAGCGGCGTTAATCACCAAGTTCGATACGGTGAAATTCAAAGCAAAGTTTGCTTGTGAGCTGAAAGGTTTTAATTCGCTTGATCATTTCGATTCCAAAGAAGTTCGGAAATATGACCTTTTTTCCCAATATGCCTTGGTTGCAGTAGAAGAAGCGGTTAAACATGCTGAAATTGATTTTGAAAAGTTAAACAAAGATCGAATCGGCGTAATTTGGGGTTCTGGAAACGGAGGAATTCAAACGTTTCAAGATCAAATGCGTGAATATCTTGAAGGAGATGGAACACCGCGCTTTTCACCCTATTTTATCCCTCGAATTTTGGTTGACATAGCATCAGGAATCATTTCTATAAAATATGGTTTGCGAGGCGTTAATTTTTGTCCTGTTTCAGCTTGCGCAACATCAAACACGGCAATAATTGAGGCTTTCAATTACATCAAATGGAATAAAGCCGATATGATTATTACCGGTGGTTCAGAAGCAGCAATTAACGAAGCAGCAATGGGAGGTTTTGCCTCTGCCAAGGCCTTGTCTACAAGAAATGAATCGCCCGAAACTGCTTCTCGCCCGTTTGATGTTTCCCGCGATGGATTTGTTATGGGAGAAGGAGCTGGTGCTTTAATTTTGGAGGAATACGAACATGCCATCAAACGTGGTGCAAAAATTTTAGGCGAGGTCGTTGGTGGTGGAATGGCAGCTGATGCCTATCATTTAACAGGAACACATCCAGAAGGAGCAGGGGCTGTTTTAGGAATGAACGAAGCTTTGCGTGAAGCGGGAATTACAGCATCCGAAATTGACTACGTAAACATGCATGCGACTTCAACTCCACTAGGGGATACCTCTGAACTTATTGCCGCAAAAACGGTTTTTGGAGAACGAAAATCATTGACAATTTCAGCGACAAAATCCATGACCGGACATTTGCTTGGTGCTGCCGGTGCTATTGAGGCAATTGCATGTGTAAAAGCGTTGGAAACTGGTTGGATTCCACCAACGATTAATACCGAAAATATTGAACCTGAATTTGCTCATTTATTTGATTTTCCTCTTGAGAAAGCAGTGAGAAAAGAATTAAATTACGCAATGAGTAATACCTTTGGTTTTGGGGGACATATTGCCTCAGTTGTGATGAAAAAGGTGTAGTTTCTTGTTGGGCGCTCTTTGCGACTCTTTAAAAATTTATTTTTCCTAAAGTTTAAATTATTTTTCTTTAATTTTTTTTTGTTCTTTCATAGCAAATTGGAGTATTGGATTTTGACAGTAGCTATTTATAACTGTTTACTTACTTATACCAATCCTCATTAGAATCAATATGATGACTTCCGTATGAGTCGACAAATACCCAGTGATTAGCTTTTTTTTTAACAAATACAAATTCACGAAATGGGCCATTACTTGCTTGAAAGGAGAATAAATAACATGCTTTGTCCATTTTGTCATTAAAAACTGGTCGATAGAGTCGAACGGCATTTAATCTTAAATTACCAATTGAATTTGAATCTGAATGCAATTTATATTCATAGTAAGAATTGTTTAACTCATTGAGTTCTATTTTTAAATCGGAGGAATTTAAATTGATTTGGTCATAGATTAAATCAATAAATTTTATATCAATCGGGTTTTTAAACCCACGTTTTTCATAGTCAGTTTGAAAGGTTTCGATTAAA
>JBILIY010000105.1:0-5149 GCA_044368815.1 Crocinitomicaceae bacterium | reverse complement strand
GATGAATTCTGCAAAGGCGAAATCGGAATTTCGCTCAATCGCAATAGAATTAGAGGAAAGTGCGGAAAACTTTATTGAAGGTCTGAACGCATTGAATTCATAAAAGAATTCTATTTTTAGCCTAAGTTTTTCTTCTACTTTTTTATTGCAATTGTCTGTCATTTTATTTATTTTAGATGACTAAAATCAGAATATGACAAGTACTGAACGATTATTTGATATTCCATACTGGCAACAAAAAAATTTCCCGAACCCAAGGATGTTTGTTTCCAAAGTAACGGGGAATTGGGAACCGATATCGACGAGTGAATTCATTTTACAAGCGATGGAAGTATCCAAAGGATTAATCTCATTTGGTATTCAACCTGGAGACAAAATCGCTGTGGCAAGCTCAAATCGTGTTGAATGGAATATATTAGATATTGGCGTTCAGCAAATAGGAGCCATTTTAGTACCTGTTTACCCAAATATATCTGAAAGTGACTACCGATTTATATTTAATGATGCGCAAATTAAAATTTGTGTGGTATCGAACTTGGAGTTAGCTACAAAAATCAGTAATATCAAAAACGAGATTCCGAGCTTACAGCATTTATTTACCTTCGATGAACTTCCTGGATATTCAAATTGGAAACAAATTTTCGAAGCGGCATCTTCAACACTTGAATCAGAAGTTCATAACAGAATGAATGAAGTAAAACGTGGTGATTTAGTTACTATCATCTATACCTCTGGCACAACTGGAAATCCAAAAGGTGTAATGCTTTCGCACAACAATTTAATTTCCAATTTGGAGGCTTGTAAACCAAGGATCCCAGCGGATAACAAATCAAACGTTTTAACCTTTTTACCGGTTTGTCACGTTTATGAACGCATGTTGCATTACTTATACATGTACCTCGGATGCTCAATACATTTTGCGGAATCAATGGAAACGATTGGTGACAACATTCGTGAGGTAAAACCAGAGGTATTTACAGCGGTTCCAAGATTGATTGAAAAAGTATTTGACAAAATCATGGCGACTGGCGACACATTAACTGGTGTTAAACGAAAACTTTTCTTTTGGGCAGTTGGACTTGCTGAAGAATATGATGTTGTTGGTAAATCTGGTTGGTATAAATTCAAATTGGCGATTGCTCGTAAATTAATATTCTCCAAATGGCAACTTGCATTAGGCGGTAACGTTCGTGCAATTGCTTCAGGTAGTGCCGCGCTTCAACCTCGGCTAGCTCGAATTTTCCTTGCTGCAAATATTCCCATTTTAGAAGGGTATGGATTAACGGAGACATCTCCTGTTGTTTCAGTAAACTCGTTTGATGAAGGAATTCGTATTGGAACCGTTGGAACATTAATTGACGGAGTTCAAGTTCAAATCGCAGAAGATGGAGAAATTCTTGTGAAAGGTCCGAATGTAATGCTTGGCTACTACAACAACCAAACGGCCACCGATGAAGTCATCGACAAAGAAGGTTGGTTTCATACGGGAGATATTGGGATTTTTCAAGAGGAAAAATTCTTAAAAATAACAGATCGTAAAAAGGAAATCTTTAAAACTTCAGGAGGCAAGTACATTGCGCCTCAAGCAATGGAGAATAAATTCAAGGAATCTCGGTTTATAGAACAAATAATGATAATCGGTGAAAACGAGAAATTTCCATCTGCATTTATAGTTCCTTGTTTCGCTTTCATTAAAGAATGGGGAGAGCGACATGGGATGAATTTGGCTAATGACTCAAATACCGATATCGCAAATAATCCAGCAGTTTATAAAAGAATAAATCAAGAAGTGGAAATGTTTAATCAAGGATTTGGCAACTGGGAACAATTGAAGAAATTCGTCCTCCTCCAAAAAGAATTTACAATTGAGGGCGATGAACTTACCCCAACCTTGAAGCTTAAGAGAAAGAAAATATTAGCGAAGTATCACAAAGAATATCAATCGATATATAGCTAATAAAAAGTTTAATGCATAAAAAAACGTCGGAGAATTCTCCGACGTTTTTTGTTAAGTCTAATTAGTTTGATGCTTTCTTAGAACAACAAGATTTTCCTGCTTCTTGTTTAGATGCGCAACATCCTGATTTTTTCTTTTTCTTCTTTCTTTTATCATCGTCTTTTTTCTCGATTTTTACACCTGTAACAGCTGCGTAAGAAGAAGTTGCCATTGAACCAACAAAAGTGGTTAACGCTAGAGCTAAAAATACTTTTTTCATAATGCTTGATTTTTAGTAAAGTTATTAAAAAATTTAAAAGTGAGCCAATCTAGTGGTTTTCGCCTTGACAATATCGCCAATTTTAACATCTATTTTGGTTTCAAGTGGTAAAAAAACATCAATTCTCGAACCAAACTTTATAAAACCAAATTCTTCACCTTGTGTGGCCGCTTTTCCAACTTGCGCATAGTAACAAATTCTTCTTGCTACAGCCCCTGCAATTTGTCGAAATAAAATCTCTTTTCCATTTTCGTGTTTAACAACAATGGTCGAACGCTCGTTGTCAGTGCTGCTCTTCGGATGCCATGCTACGAGGAATAAACCTGGATGATATTTGACATAAGTAGTTTCTCCTCCTATTGGAAAGTAATTTGCATGTACATTCAATGGCGACATAAAAATTGAAACTTGTATTCGTTTGTCCTTGAAAAATTCGTTTTCATCCACTTCTTCAACCACTACAACCTTTCCATCAGCTGGACAGACAATATCATTTTCAGAATAGGGACAATTTCTCGTTGGAACTCTAAAAAATTGAACTACTAAGAATAAAAGAGTTAGTAAGATTAATTCTACTAGCCAAAACAAAATGGTTGAAGCACATTTAACGAGCAACAAATAATTCAACGCTGATAAACCCAGAACAGCAACCAATGTGCCAGCCATAATTCCGTAACCTTCTCGATGTAATTTCATATCAAAACTTTTCCCAATACGTGTAAACGATTGTCCAACAATAAAAAAACGGTATGGTAAACAATACCGCGTCAAAACGATCTAATATACCACCATGCCCAGGTAATATAGTACCAGAATCTTTAATATTCAAACTTCTTTTAAACAGAGATTCCAATAAATCTCCGTAGATAGCACATGGAGCAATAACTATTGCAGATACGATCCAAAAAAGTTCCTCTCCCCTATTTACAAATGTCCCAATGATATATCCAACTATCAGGGTAAACAATACACCTCCAATTGTTCCTTCCCACGTTTTTTTCGGCGATATTCGTTCAAAAAGTTTTCGCTTTCCAAACAACCTACCACTGAAATATGCAAACGAATCATTAGTCCAAATTAAAAAATACATCCCAGCTACTGTTGGGAGATACGACGTACTGCGTAAATTTAAATCGATTGTTAAATAAAAGGGGACTACAATGTAAATTACACCAAAAACCAGAACAGAAATATTAATGATTGGATGTTCCTTTTTCTTCCATAACTCATTCAAAATAAGCGTGAAAAATAACGGGAAAATTACTGTAATTGAAACAAGTGGCAAAAGCTTCATACTCACACCAATCAACAATGCAAAAATGAATATCCCAATAAAAAGACCTATTTCGTGGCTAACTTGAACGATTTTATGGTTTTTAAAAAGACGATAAAATTCAATTAGACCAAGAACCATGAAAACCGAAAAAACAAAAGATTGAATGTAGGGATTCCAAAGAATAGAACCAATAACTACGATTCCAAAAATCAAACCAGTTATACTTCTTGTAGCGAGATTACCCAATGGCATTATTTATCAATTCTTTTGCGCTCGTTTCAAACTCCGAAGTTACATATATTTCGTAATTACCAAAGTTATTGAACATCGAGGAGGCATTATTTTTTGCCATAAAAGGAATTTCAACAGCTTTCAAAAGTGCTTTTATTTCCTCAAATAAAATCAAATTAGTGGTATCTAAAACCAGAATCATTACAATCAAGCATTATTAGCCTCTTCTGACTTAGAGTCATCTGGCTCATCTGAACTTGAATTAGAATCGTTATCGGATTCATTCTGTTCTTCAATAGATTCCGTAGATTTATCTTCAGTTTTGATTTCAGTTAAATCTGATTCTTCTGCAGATTGTTCAGGCTCAGAAGGATGTGAAATTTCCGCTATATCCCAAGGTCTTTCGCCAAAAATTAATTCAAGATCCTCTTTGAAGATTACCTCATTTGTCAATAGTTTAGAAGCTAATTCAGTTAATTTATCTTTATTTTCTGTTAGAACTTCAAGTGCTCGCTGATATTGACTTTCAATTAATTTACTTACCTCTTCATCTATTACACGAGCAGTTTCATCTGAATAAGGCTTGGTAAACATATCACGTCCTTGAGAATCATAGAAGGATATATTCCCAACTCGTTTATTTAAACCGTAGATAGAAACCATTGCATAAGCTTGCTTAGTTACCTTTTCTAAATCACTCAAAGCACCTGTACTAATTTTACCAAAAATCAATTCTTCTGCAGCTCTGCCGCCTAATGCGGAGCACATTTGATCCAAGATTTGTTCTGTCGTCGTTATGCTTCTTTCTTCCGGTAAATACCATGCTGCTCCTAATGACTGACCTCGAGGAACTATGGTAACTTTAACAAGTGGATGCGCATATTGCAATAACCAAGAAATTGTTGCGTGTCCTGCTTCGTGATAGGCGATTGCTTCTTTTTCTTCTTTGGTAATAATTTTATTTTTCTTCTCCAAGCCACCTACAATTCTATCTACAGCATCTAGAAAATCTTGTTTCTCAACTTGTTTTTTATCTTTACGTGCGGCAATCAAAGCTGCTTCATTACATAAGTTGGCTATATCTGCACCTGAAAATCCTGGAGTTTGTTTAGCAAGAAAATCGACGTCCATATCTTTATCCAATTTCAACGGTTTCAAATGTACTTGGAAAATTTCCTTACGCTCATTGATATCAGGCATATCCACATAGATTTGACGATCGAAACGCCCAGCGCGCATTAATGCACTATCAAGCACGTCAGCTCTATTTGTGGCCGCTAAAATGATCACACCAGAGTTAGTTCCAAAACCATCCATTTCCGTCAATAACTGATTTAGCGTATTCTCACGTTCATCGTTTGAATTGAAACCATTATTTTTTCCTCTTGCACGACCAATCGCGTCTATTTCATCAATAAAAATGATA
>JBILIY010000104.1:0-5154 GCA_044368815.1 Crocinitomicaceae bacterium | reverse complement strand
CACAAGAAATATGACCAATGCGCAATTGTAGACGCCAATTTCGCAGCCTGTGTTCAACGACATGCGTTTACGTGGGACGATCATTCTGAGTTCAAAGGCAAAGGACTTGAAGAACGGAATCCTCCAAAAATTGAGCTCAACAAGAATCCCAAAAAGTTCAATGTGGTTGTTTTCATTTTTGAATCGGTGCGGAAACGAAGTTTACAGATTTACGGAAATAAGAATGAAACGACACCCAATTTTGCTAAAATGCAGGATGAATTCCCTGAGAATTTTTTTGTTTTCAAACAACCCGTTTCCGTTTCCTCAACTACGATGTTGGCAGTTCCGGCAATTTTAACGGGAATAGGACCATATCAGGATAAAAGTGTCTTATATTCGCAACCCTTAATTTGGGAATATGCCAAAATCTTCGATTATAAAACATTTTTTCTCTCCTCCCACACCTTGAAATGGTATAAATTCAATGATTTCTATAAAAAGGAAAAACTAGATGTTTGGTGGAACAAAGACAATTCAGGCCTCCCCTACTTCAACGACTTGGGAATCAAGGATGAGTTGACGATTAAAAAACTGAATCAAACTATTTCGAAATTTTCAAATAAACCATTTTTCGGGGTCGTGCAATTGAATACAACGCATTATCCGTATGAAGTTCCTGACAAATATAAAAAATGGGATAACTCATTCAGCGGAAGTTATGATAACGCCGTTCGCTATCAAGATGCGATTATTGGCGATTTTTTCAAACGGCTTAAAAAAGAAGGATTACTTGAAAATACAATTGTTCTTTTCGCATCTGATCACGGGGAATCACTGACAGAACATCATAATATTGGTCATGTAGAAAGCAATTATACGGAAACGATTAGCATTCCACTTTTGGCGTATATTCCTGATGGAATTATTTCGAACGCTGAAAAAAGCCAACTAAAAAAGAATCGCTACCAGCTTACTTCCAACATTGATATTGCCCCAACGATTGTTGATTTGTTAAACCTTGAAAAGGAATCCAAACTCAAAACGTTTCAATCCAATTTTACAGGTTACAGTTTGTTAAAACCAATTCCACAAGACCGAATGATTATTTCGCTGAACAACAACCAAGTCGCAAGTTTCAATACCGGTCTTTCAGTTTGCAGTGAAGATTGGCATTATTTATTCCGGACGAATTTGGTTCCGAACAAAGAGGAGTTTTACTATTGGAAAAAAGATGTTAAAGAATTAAACGATCAGCAAAAAAATCTTTCAAGTAAACAGCGCAATGCTATTTTAAACTTTGTGAAAGGCTATCCTGTTTGTGATAAGTTGAGAAAAAAGGTAGAAAAATACCGATACTAAATATTTTTATTACTCGCGGAATCTCATTATATTTGTTCGATTCCGCGGATAATAAAAAAATACAAATGAGTAAGATAATCATTGGTCGACACGAAGAAATCTCGATTCTAAAAGAAAAGTTAAGATCAAATAAATCTGAATTCATAGCCATAACAGGAAGAAGAAGAGTTGGAAAAACGTACCTCATCAATGCTTATTTTGAAAAGGAAATGACCTTTCATTTTAGCGGAATTCTAAATGCTTCAATGCCGCAACAACTTCAAGGTTTTCAGTTTCAATTCTCTAATTATTTTAAAAAAGAAAGTTCAGAAAAATTTCCGTCAAACTGGATTGAAGCCTTCATTCAACTTAGTAAACAACTTGAGCGAAGCCGTAAAAAATCAAAAAAAGTAATCTTCATTGATGAACTGCCTTGGTTAGACACACACAAATCAAATTTTCTGAGTGCATTGGAATGGTTCTGGAACAATTGGGCGATTAACAATAACGTTCTTTTAATTGTTTGTGGTTCTGCAACTTCTTGGATGATTAACAAAATCGTCAATAATAAAGGTGGATTGCATAATAGGCTAACTCAACGCATTCATCTTCTACCTTTTTCTTTAAAAGAAACAACAGATTTCCTAAAATATCGCCAAATCAAATTATCATCATATCAAATCACGCAACTCTATATGGCAATGGGCGGTATTCCCCATTATTTGAATGAAATAAAACACGGTGAAAGCGCTATGCAAGCCATTGATCGAATCTGTTTTCAAAAGGACGGATTGTTGGTGAATGAATTTGAAAATTTATACCGTGCTCTTTTCAAAAACGCTGAGATACATCTTAAAATTGTCTTTACGCTGGCGAAAAAATTAAAAGGCTTATCGCGCAAAGAATTAATTGAAACTAGCAAGTTAAGCGACGGCGGAGCAGTCAGCGAAGTGTTAGAAGAGTTAACTTGGTGTAATTTCATTACAGTAACCAATAGTTTCGGTAAGACCAAAAAAGATTGTATTTATCGGTTGACTGATGAATTTTCGTTGTTCTACCTAAAGTTTATGCATAAAAAAAATAATGTCAATTGGCTACAACTATCAAATACTACCCAATGGAAATCTTGGTCGGGATACGCTTTTGAAAATATTTGCTTCAAGCATTTGCCACAAATTAAAAAAAGCTTAGGAATCGAGGGGGTATTTACAGAGATTTACTCCTTTAAGGCAATTGGAAATAAGGAGAATAATGGCACTCAAATCGATTTAATCATCGATCGAAATGACGGAATTATCAACCTTTGTGAAATTAAATTCTACGATAAAAAGTTTTCATTCAGCAAAGCCACGACACAAGTAATTCAGAATAAAATAGAAGTATTCATACGTGAAACCAAGACACGAAAAACAATTTTTCCAACCTTAATAACATCCTTCGGAACGGATAAAAATGAATACACTACGGGCTTTATTCAACAAGAAATTTCACTGGAAAATCTTTTAGATTAAATTTTATTACTCGCGGAATGTGTGTTTTTTAATTAGATTCCGCGGATGATAAATGAAAATCATTTAATAATCCTCCCATCTCCCATTTGAATAATACGATCCGTACGATTCGCAAAATCGTGATCATGCGTAACGATCAATAAAGAAAGATTGTCCTTGGCCGTTAAATCCTTAAAAATATCAAAAACAATGTCGCTATTCTTACTGTCTAAATTACCGGTAGGTTCATCACCCATAATTATCGTTGGACTATTAATCAATGCTCTGGCAATGGAAACACGCTGTTTCTGTCCTCCTGAAATACGATATGACAATTTCAATGCTTGATCTGAAATTCCGAGTAACTTCAATTTCTCCATGGCATCGTTTTCAATTTCTTGATTGGATTTAAGACCAAGTTTTTTCGCTGGGAGCATCACATTATCTAAAACTGAAAACTCGGGTAGCAAATAATGAAACTGAAATACAAAACCAATTTTTCCATTTCGAATATTCGCCAATTGATTTGGACTTTGACCTGTAATCAATTTTTGGTCAATGTATAATTCTCCGGTGTAATCGCTATCCATCGTAGAGAGAATATACAACAAAGTGGATTTCCCACAACCTGATTTACCCATTATCGAGACAAATTCCCCCTTATTCATCGAAAACGAAACGTTGTCCAACACTTGAACTTCATCGGGAATATGAAAATACTTGGAAATCCCTTTTGCTTCTAAAATTGTTTCCATTATTGTCCTCGAATTATGTCAACCGGATCAATTTTCCGAGCCTTTCGAGATGGAAACCAACCGGCAAAAAAAGTTGAAATCAGAGCAAACGTTACACCAATTAAATAAAACTTTAAACTGTAATCAATGGGATAGGTTTTTATTGTAGGCATAGCAGGAGTTTCAAATGACGTATTATCAATAATTAGGGAAACACCATATCCAAGTGACAAGCCAGCCAAACCTCCCACCAAACCAATTATAATTGCTTGACTCATAAAAATCCATTGCACGTCAAGACCTGAAAATCCGGTTGCTTTCAGAATGGCAATGTCATTCATTTTTTCAAAAATCAACATGTTGAGAATGTTGTATATTCCAAAGCCGGCAACAATCAAGAGCGTAATTGAAACGGCATACGATATCAATGTTCTAACCGTTGATCCTGTTTCAAATTGAGCATTTGCCGTTTGAATGTCAGTTGCTGTTACACCAAACTTTTTAGACAAACTCTTTGCAACTTCAGGAGCGAGTTCAATGTCAAGGAGTTTGATGTTTATATCCGTGATGTAATTTTTCGATTCACCAAAAATTCGTTGAGCCATTTTGAGATTAACGTAGCTTTGAACATTGTCAATTTCCGACATTCCACTTTGAAAAAACCCGACAATTTTCAGTGTAATTATCTCACCAGTTCTTGAGGTTACTTGAACAAAATCCCCCACTTTCAAAGCCAATTTTTTCGCTACACCTGCACCCAATAAAATTCCTTTATCCGTTTTCGTCAAATCCTCCACAGTGCCATTTAGAATATAATCTGACAAATGATAAAATGACTTTTCCTTTTCCACATCCGCTCCAATTAAAACACCATTCAATTGGGTAGAACCACCAAGATAAAATGACTGTACTTTGACTTGCGGAGTAATTCCTAATACATCAGACTGACGACTCAAATAATCAATTATTGGCAATGCATTATGAATCTTTGATTGCGCCTTTTTTGGTTTTATGGAATTTATAAATCGAATTTTGTTTTCATAATAATTTGCTCTATCAATTGGTTGAATCGCTGAGGGTGCAACTTCATTAAATAAATGAATATGTGGTGTTCGGTTAAGAATTAATCCATCTAATAATCCATTCAAGCCCTCCATAAATCCCATCATAATTACATAGGTTCCAATTCCGAACATCACGCCCATTGCCGCCGTAATTGATTGCTTTTTCCTTGAGAGCAGGTGTGTTTTTGAAATCGCCAGAATTAATCCGAATCTCATTTTTCAGGTTTAAGAATGACCGTATTTTCTTTTAATCCCGAAAGAACTTCCACATAATCCCAATTTGTATGTCCAATTCCCACTTTCACTTTTCCACTTTCTGTTTCAACCATGTTTCCGGGCAATAAAAAATCCGCAGGAATGACAAGTGATTTAACTCCTTCTTTCACCACAATATTCGCTTCTCCCGTTAAACCCATGTAGAGTTTTTTCGGAGCTTTTATGAATCTTGCCTTGATTTTGAACGTTTGATTTTTCTCATCCATTTTTGGAGAAATTTCAGTCAAAACTGCTTCATACACTTGATTTTTATATGCTTCAAGTGTTACC
>JBILIY010000103.1:0-5155 GCA_044368815.1 Crocinitomicaceae bacterium | reverse complement strand
CTCTTTCAGAAAGATGACATGCGTTTCCATATTGATCACCAGCAATTTGAATTTCAATATGGCGCGGTTCTTCAATGAACTTCTCCATATAAATGCCGTCATTTCCAAATGCAGCCCCTGCCTCTTGACGAGCTGAATCCCAAGCGCCCTCAATATCTTCTTCCTTCCAAACAATACGCATTCCTTTTCCACCACCACCTGCAGTTGCCTTAAGTATTACAGGATATTTTATTTCCTTGGCAGTTTTTTTAGCATCGTCCAAATCTTTTAATAAACCTACAGACCCAGGAATACATGGAACTCCAGCTGCAATCATTGTTGCTTTTGCTGTGGCCTTGTCTCCCATACCAGCTATTTGCTCAGGAAGGGCTCCGATGAATTTTATTCCATGCTTCTGACAAACGCTTGAGAATTCCTCATTTTCTGACAAGAAACCGTAACCTGGATGTATGGCATCAGCATTTGTTATTTCTGCCGCAGCCATTATGTTAGGAATCGACAAATAGGATAATTTACTCACAGGTGGGCCGATGCAAACTGCTTCATCCGCGAATCGAACAGGCAAGCTTTCCTTGTCAGCGGTTGAATATACAGCCACAGTTTTAATTCCCATTTCTTTGCATGTGCGAATTACACGCATCGCGATTTCACCACGATTGGCAACTAATATTTTTTTAAACATAGTCGATTAAATTAATGTTGTTTGAACAACTCTGAATTAGGATGGATCAACCAAAAACAATGGTTGGTCATAATCAATTGGACTAGCGTTGTCAACTAATACTTTTACGATTTTACCAGATACTTCAGCTTCTATCTCGTTGAATGTTTTCATTGCCTCAATAATACAAAGTTTGTCTCCTTTTTGAATCGTAGAACCAACATTAACAAACGCATCTTTGTCTGGTCCAGGTGTGCGATAAAAAGTTCCAATCATTGGAGATTTGACCGTAATGTACTTTGAATCATCATTTGTTTCGGTACTTACTGACGGAGTGGCAACAGGAGCACTTGATGTTGGAGTTGAAATAGCCATCGGAGTTGTCGTCATTGGTTGCATGGCGATTGGCTGAGGCGCTTGAACATAAACTGGCTCGGTACCAGAAGTATTCCCTCCTTTAATTACAATTTTAAATCCTTCTCTTTCAATTGCTACTTTACCAATTCCACTCTTTGAAACTAGCTTTATTAAATCCTTGATTTCTTCGATATTCATAGTTCTATTTTAAGACAAAATTAATTTTTATTAGGAATTGTATGCCCATTTTAAATAAACTGCACCCCACGTAAATCCACCTCCGAAAGCTGAAAGTATAAGCGTATCGCCTTTTTTAAGTTGTTTTTCGTAATCCCATAAACAAAGAGGAAGTGTTCCAGCGGTGGTATTGCCGTATTTTTCTATGTTTATCATTACCTTCTCTTTGGGAAGTCCCATGCGGTGTGCTGTGGCGTCAATAATTCTCAAATTAGCTTGATGAGGAACCAACCAATCTACATTATCACTTGATAAATTGTTTTTATCCATTATTTCAGCAGAAACTTCGGCCATATTGGTAACTGCGAATTTGAATACTTGTTTACCTTCTTGTTTAACATAGTGTAAACGTTTTTCAACTGTTTCGTGTGTTGGAGGATTAGCGGAGCCACCTGCAGGCTGAACAAGAAATTCTCTACCTGCTCCATCACTGCGTAAAATAAAATCTAGAACACCTAAACCTTCATTATTTGGCTCCAATAAAACTGCTCCTGCGCCATCTCCAAAAATCACACAGGTAGTTCGGTCTTGGTAATCCAAGATGGACGTCATTTTATCTACACCCACAACAATAACCTTTTTATACTTTCCAGTTTCAATGAATTGAGCTCCTGTAGATAGCGCATAAATGAAACCTGAACAGGCTGCTATTAGATCGAATCCCCAGGCGTTTTTCATTCCAGTTTTGTCGCAAAGGACGTTTGCAGTGCTCGGAAATGGATAATCTGGTGTTACCGTCGCCAAAACTACCAAATCAATATCCAAAGGATCAGTATTTGTTTTTTCAAGAAGACCTTTTACCGCTTCTGCTGCCATATCTGAGGAGGCACCATCTTTCATAATGCGTCTCTCTTTTATTCCTGTTCGAGTTGTAATCCATTCATCAGTAGTATCAACAATTTTAGCGAGATCTTCATTTGATAGCACATCTTTCGGGACAAATCCTTGAACACCAGTAATAGCAGCGGTTATTTTATTCATAGTTTAATTAAAAGCATCATTAATTTTATTTGCCAAGCCAGAATATGAAACATCATAAGCATGCAAAATCATGTTTTTCACCGCAACATCATTTGAGATTCCATGACCAATAACTACATTGCCTTTTACTCCCAAAATAGGAGTCCCTCCGTAATTTTCATAATTGAATCGATCAAAGTACTCGTCTTTGATTCCGCGTTTTTTCATCAAGGTATAAATCCCTTCGGCTTCCTTTAAAACTACATTTCCCGTAAAACCATCGCAAACAATTACATCTGCTTTGCCCATGAATAGGTCACGGCCTTCAAGATTTCCCGTAAAATTAACTTCGTCTGAATCTTGAAGCATTTTGTGCGCTGCTAATGTCAATAAATTACCCTTCGATTCTTCTTCTCCGATATTAAGTAGCGCTACTCGCGGATTTTCAACTCCGTGAACATGTTTTGAATAAAGTGCTCCTAAAACAGCGAATTGATATAGAACATCCGCTTTGCAATCGGCGTTGGAACCGACATCCAATAAAATTGTTTTCGAACCATCTATTGCAGGCAGTGTTGATGTGATACAAGGTCGTATAATTCCAGGAACAGTATTGAGTTTGTACATAGAACCGACCAACATCGCGCCTGTATTTCCTGTACTTGCAAAAACGTCAATTAATCCCTTAGACAATAGTTCGAAACCAACAGCTATTGAGCTATTAGGTTTTTTAGGAATCGCTCGCGTCGGATGATCGTGAAACGTAATCACATCAGGAGCATGAATTATTTCAAAATTTGAATTTTGAATGTTTTTTTGCGCAAGCCATGGTGAGATAATAGTCTCGTCACCAATTAGAAAAATTCGAGCATCTTTCGGTAATTCAGCGCACGCCAAAATAGCACCAGAAAGATTTGCTTCTGGAGCAAAATCACCACCCGAAACATCAAGACCGATTCTCATTTATAGAAAAATCGATTGTGACTTATTCAGCCGCGACTTCTTTTTCAGCAACTACTTTTCCTTTATAGTACAACTTTCCTTCGTGCCAATGAGCATGATGAAATAAATGTGGTTGACCAGTTGTAGGACAATTAGCCACATTGCTTGCTACAGCTTTCTTGTGCGTTCTTCTTTTGTCGCGACGGGTTTTGGAAATCTTACGTTTAGGATGTGCCATAACTTGTTTATTATCAATTTAAATTCTTCAAAGCAGACCATCGTGGATCTGTATCATCGTTATCTTTTTTTTCTTTGGTTTGAAATTTTTCAATCAATTTCACCATTTCTTCATTACATTCCCCTTCCTCGTGAATTGGTCTTAATGGCAATGAAACAGTAATGAGTTCATAAATGGGTTGTATTACGTCAATTTCGAAGCTATCTGGAGAAATGACAATTAAATTTTCATCATCGATTGACTCAAGACCAAACTTGTATATCAAATCAAGTTCACCTTCAACTTCAGCATCCATGAGCTCATTGCATCTGGAACAAACCATCTCAACTGTACCATCAACTTGAAAAGAGGCTAAAAGCATGGTTTCTTTTTTTTCCAAATCTAACCAAACTTTCAATTTACCTTTTTCAATCAAGGAATAGGACAATGTTTCAAAGAACGAGTCGTCGACATCAAATTCAAATTCATGTTGACCTAATTTTAATCCTACAAAAGGTATTTTAAGGGCGTCAGTCATTTGGATCCAAAGTCAAAAAATCGGACGGCAAATGTAATAATTATATTTGAAAAGAAAAAACTCTTAATTAGTCTTCTTTTTCTCCTTGTTTCTTTTGTTTGTCATCCAAATTAAATGGAAGAGGATTTGAGGATATTTGTTTGAGAAACTTTCTGTTTTTGAATATGTCTATCGCCAAATAGATTGCACTTCGAAAAGATTGATCCGATGCCAAATCTTTGCCTGCAATATCGAAAGCGGTTCCATGGTCAGGAGATGTTCTTACGATAGGTAGATCAGCAGTAAAATTAACTCCGTCGTCAAATGATAATGCTTTAAAAGCTGCTAACCCTTGATCATGGTACATTGCCAAAATTCCATCGAATTGATTTTTTATCTCAGACCCAAAAAAACCATCGGCAGCAAAAGGGCCATAAGCTAGGATATTATCGTTTTTAGCAGCAGAGATCGCGGGAAGAATAATTTCCTGCTCTTCGCTGCCTATTTTACCATTTTCTCCTGCGTGTGGATTCAATCCAAAAACAGCGATTCGGGGACGTTGAATACCAAAATCTTTTTTCAAACTGTTTTCGAATTGCTTAATTTTAGATAGTATTACATCTTTGCTTAAAGCAGCACTTATGTCTTTTAAAGGCAAGTGAGTAGTTACCAAAGCAACACGTAAAAAAGGAGAAACCAATACCATCAAGGCATTTTTAACTCCTGATAAATCGGCCAAGTATTCGGTATGCCCTGGAAATTTAAATCCTGCTTTTTGAATATTGTCTTTTGAAATTGGAGCGGTTACTAACACATCTATTTTTCCTGATGCGATATCATTTGTGGCAGATTCCAGAGATTGGAACGCGTATTTCCCACCTAATTCAGATGCGACGCCAGGATTTATGTCAAATTCATCATTCCAAACATTTATCAAATTGATCTTCTTGTTTTGGATTTCATCGGCAGTTTTACAACTAACGTAATTGAAATCTTGAATATTTAAAAGTTTTTTATAAAAAGAAATGATCTTTGAAGACCCATAGATTACAGGGGTAAAATCGGCTAGTATCCGATTATCTTTCAAGGATTTTAAAATTACTTCAGGACCAATTCCATTTACATCACCAATGGTAATACCAACTCTTAATACTTCTTTATTTCCCTCCATTATAAGTAATGAGTTTTGAAAAATTCATACAACAAACGCACTCCAGCTCCTGTGCCACCAAACCCACGATAATTTTCTTTCGAATCCAACCAG
>JBILIY010000102.1:0-5168 GCA_044368815.1 Crocinitomicaceae bacterium | reverse complement strand
ATTAAGGTTACTGAATTATTGCCAGATGAGGGAAAGGTATATGTTAAATCAGAGGTTGTAGCAACTTCTTGATTATTGTATAGCCATGAAAACGCATTTAGAGTTGAATAGAGAGTTGAATTATCAATAAAAGTCATTGGCGCATTGGCACAAACCTCGTTGAATGAAAACCCTGCAACCGGATTATCATAAACAATAAAGCTTTCAGTAATCGTATCACTACAATTGTTTTGAGATATGGATATAAGTTGAACACTTATTGTATCAGCATTACTTGTTGGAAGAGGTGTCGATGAGCCGTTGAATGTGGAACCATTGATTGTCCAAATATTTGAAAGTGTTGAATTATCAGCAATCGTTGAAGAACTAGTCACAAGTGTATTTTGCCCAACACAAGCATCAACGGATGAAATATCAGCAACAGGTATATTGTATACATTTATTGTTTGAGTCACCGAATCAACACAACCTGCATCGGATTCTATAAATAATTCTACCTGATATGTGCCTGGCGAAGTAAATACATGCTCGAAATCGGAAGTTGTTGAAGTAAATCCATCTGAAGATGTCCAATGAATACTATCTTGAATTGCGTTTTCAAAAATACTTGTATTTACTAAATTAACCGTATCTCCCGCACAAACTGATTCTGGAATGTATGACGCTGTAGCATCAGATGGAGTGAGTGTGGCTTGTAAGTTTGCTACACACCCATTAACTGATGTAATTTGACACGTTACAACTTGACCTTGCTGTGGATTAACGACAGTAGTAACAGGTCCAGTACCTCCTGTGCTCCATTGATAGCTTTGAAAACCTGCCGGAGCAGTCAGAACCGCAATATTTAGACCATTTTGAACTTCACAATATCGAGAATCAATTAAAAATGGAGCGCAACTAGCGTCAACATAAGCATAACCATAGTGAGCTCCCTGACCACAATCTCCTGTAGCAAAGTCGAGCGTTACAGTTTGGCCTATGTAAGGTGTTACATCAACCCCTATTGTCGTCCAAGTTTTATACTGAATTCCACCTCCACAATTTTGGAATCCTGATCCAGGGCCTGCAGCAACATAGTAATAGGTACAAGGAATTGTTTGTCCGTTTTGATTTAATAATTTTGCTTCAAATCGAGGTTGATCGGAGTCAGGATGACCAGCATCCTCCAATACGACTGCGTATTTGTAGATTATTAAAGTGTTGTCTGGTGTAATATTAAAGGTATAACGCAATCTTTCTGCTCCGTACCAACTATCAGAATTACCCAAACGAGCAGAATAGGTACTTCCAGGTGCAACAACTGGGATTTGTCCACAAGAATTAGGATCTACTCCATTTCCTGACATAATAACATGTTGCCCAATATTTACTGGAGAATTCATCGGTGCTGTTACCAAACCATTGGTAGGTGTACTTATTCCACAACAACTTCCTGTTTGACCTGTCCAATTTTGAAATGTTCCCGATTCAAAATCAGAATTAGTACATCCAGTTTGAGAATATATTGAATATAGGTTGAATAGAAAAAATGAGGCTAAAACTAATATTTTCATAAAATCTTTAAATTTGAGACGTAAACTTACAACTATTGGTTGCAATCACAATTGATTAATATCAGTTTGAAGTATTTGTGTATCAAATGTATTATTGATTTTTACCTTTTTCAATCATCAAATTGTTTAAAGTAAACCACTGAGACTGGATTTACAAACTGATCTAGATAGGCAACTGTCCTTTCCTCCTCTGCATTTCGAGTGAAAATCAGTTGCCTGCATTTCGGTAAACTTTCTGCAATTCTTGAAATAAATCCTCGGTATCCAGACCTCATTTGATCGTCCATTTCTAAAATCAAAAATAATTTTAACTTACCGATATTGAATCCATTCTGAAAATACAATTCGCACAGGCGTTTGGGTGTTCCAATAATTATCTCCGTTCCATCAAACAAGTCATTTCGCTGTTTTAACTTGTTTCCTTTTTCAATAATAAGATCCAAGGTTAAATCATATTTTTTTAGATCTTTTGAAGCTAATTCATGAATCCTTTTAGCTGTTTCATCATCCTTACAAACAACTATAGCCCGTGGTGAACCTTCTTCTGGTTGAGGAACAAAATCTAATAGAATTTGAGGAATAAATGATTCATATTCTTCCAATTGAGCGATTCCCAAAACAGATTTCCCGGAACCCAACAACTTTAAAACCTCAAGAATATTTTCATGTAAAGAAATGTCTGCCATTTATTTAAGTTTTGGGTTATTCAAATGACGATCCTTGTCGCGATTTGTTTTTTTTTCAAGATTTTTCTTCAGCGCTTCTTCTAGATTTATTCCTGTTTGGTTGGCGAGACAAATAAGGACAAACATCACATCAGCCAATTCATCTCCAAGATCTTTGTTTTTGTCGCTTTCCTTTTCACTTTGTTCACCATATCTTCGAGCCATGATTCGTGCTACCTCGCCTACTTCTTCCATTAAAATTGCCGTATTCGTAAGCTCATTAAAATAACGAACACCGACCTCTTTAATCCAATCGTCGACGATTTTTTGTGCCTCAGCAATTTCCATTTTTCAAAGTTAGAAAGATAAGTCGCGTTTTCCATTTCTTTTTTCGAAATTTGTCTAATACAACTCAAAGAATGGAAAAACTTCAGAACTTCATAAACGGTGCTTATTTGGATCCTAAAAATGGCCTTTATATTGACAATTACGAACCCGCAACAGGACAAATTTATTCGTGGATTCCTGATTCCGATTCAGATGACGTTGAGCTTGCTGTTGAAGCAGCGGATAGAGCATTTCCGATTTGGTCCACTATGTCCGTGGAAGAGCGAAGTAAGATTTTAGTTAAACTCTCTGAAGGAATTGAAAAGAGAATGGATGAATTTGTGGCTGCTGAAAGCAAGGATAATGGAAAACCAATCTCACTTGCTCGCCATGTCGATATCCCAAGGGCTGTTTCAAATTTTCACTTTTTCGCGACTGCTATTTTGCATTTTGCCTCTGAATCGCATTACATGGAAGGAGTTGGAGTGAATTATACAACGCGCAAACCAATCGGAATCGTTGGCTGTATTTCCCCATGGAACTTACCTCTCTATTTATTTTCTTGGAAAATCGCTCCGGCATTGGCTGCAGGAAACTGTGTCATTGCAAAACCTTCAGAAATAACTCCATACACGGCTTATCTGTTGGGAAAAGTAGCTCAGGAAGCTGGTTTACCGAATGGTGTTTTGAATATCCTTCATGGAACTGGTCCAAAAGTCGGAGATGCCATCGTTAAACATCCGAAAATTAAAGCCATATCATTTACAGGAGGAACAAAAACCGGAGAATATATTGCCCGAACAGCTGGCCCGATGTTTAAAAAGCTATCCTTGGAATTAGGCGGTAAAAACCCGAATATCATTTTCGCAGATTGTGATTTTGATGATATGTTGAGCACAACCATTCGTTCATCTTTCGCTAATCAAGGACAGATTTGTCTTTGTGGATCTAGAATTTTCGTCGAAAAATCGTTGTATCCGAAATTCAAAGAGGCATTTGTAGAGAAGATCTCAAAGTCAAAAGTCTCCTTTCCAGAAGATCCAAAAGCGAACCTCGGAGCCGTTGTTTCAGAACCCCACATGGAAAAAATACTTTCGTACATTGAACTGGCAAAACAAGAAGGTGGAACGATTTTGACTGGAGGAAAACGCGTTCATTTAGATGCCCCGCATGACAAGGGCTATTACATCGAACCAACCATTATTGAAGGGCTTTCATATGATTGCCGAACCAATCAAGAAGAAATTTTTGGCCCTGTTGTAACGATTACACCTTTTGAGACAGAGGAAGAGGCTCTGATGATGGCGAATTCAACTCAATATGGCTTGGCAGGAACCATTTGGACATCAGATCTAAAACGAGCTCATCGCGTTGCAGATCAGCTACAATCAGGAATTGTTTGGATTAATTCATGGCTAGTAAGAGACCTTAGAACTCCTTTTGGTGGCGTAAAAGCATCTGGTGTCGGAAGAGAAGGAGGTTGGGAAGCGCTGCGTTTCTTTACTGAAGCAAAAAACATTTTTATAAAATACTAAAAATGAGATTGGTAATTGTTTTTTTATGTTTCAGTTTTGCTGCACAGGCACAACTTAAACCTATTTTACTTCAGTTAAAAAAGGATACGATTGTTCGGTGGAACTATCATTTTGGAGATGAATTTAATAATAATAAGTTGGATCTTGACAAATGGCATGACGGTTATCCATGGGGGCGATTTATACCAGAGCAACGAATTTACTCGGCTTCAGAAATGGTATCACAAAATGACGGTCTATTGCGATTGAAAGTCGACACAACCAGCGAGTGGAAAAAACTTCCTGATTGGCTCATAAATCCAGATTTGGCAAAGAAAGGCATTGAAGTTAGGGATGGTGCAATGCAGGTTGATTACATTACTTCTTGCATTTGGAGTAAAAATAATTTTAAATATGGCTATTTTGAATGTCGATGTAAGGCTCCTGCGGGAAAAGGTCTTTGGCCAGCTTTTTGGTTGTTCGGGCAAAATCAGAAAGATGAAATTGACATCATGGAAATGAAAGGTGAAAGGCGGAACGAAACCCATGTTGACATTCATCTTCCAAATAAACGCGATAAAACACCGGGCTTTTTAGGAATTAAAAAAGATTGGGGAGGCTGGGTTAAGATGCAAGAAGAGCTCACGAATAATTGGGTAATTTTCTCTGGTGTTTGGCTACCGAATTCCTTGACCTATTACGTGAATGGTATCCCCGTTTCTCATTTTGATGGGGATTTTGATACGCCGATGAATGTAGTTGCAAATTTGGCTGCTGCTCGCGATAATGGTCCGTTTAGTCCTGGACCAGATAAAAAAACGATTTTTCCGAATGAGTTTTTGGTAGATTATATTCGTGTTTGGAAACCTTTGAATGATCCTTCGGAAAATCTTGCTGAGAAATGGAAATTTTCACCAAACAACAAATCTTTCAATTCGGATATCTCAAAATCTCAAAACACCAAAATCAAACGCAAAGTTCGTCATGTATACTCGAAAAAGCGCTTAAAAAATGAAAACGGATTCATTTCCTTAATTCCTCAAAGTGAACTCGTCTATTTCATTCAATATAACGGCGATTTATCTCAAGAATTGGTAGTTGAAATCGTT
>JBILIY010000362.1:0-5188 GCA_044368815.1 Crocinitomicaceae bacterium | reverse complement strand
TCGTTAATTCGTTCGCTGAGCTGCGAAAATAATTTATTGAGAGGGGACATTCGGCTTTGGTCGGGTGTCTTTTTTTTTGGGTTAATGTAGGATTTTATAGTGAGACTTTAGGACATTAAGACATTAGGATTTTAGGACGTTAGGAAATATGTAATTTTAAATGAGAAAGGCGCATAATTTTAGGGAATTATTCATTTGGAAAGATTCGATGAGTTTGGTGAAGAAAATATATATTTTAACTTCTCAGTTACCAAGTGAAGAGCGTTTTGGTCTAGTTTCACAAATAAATCGTTCAAGCATTTCAATTCCATCCAACATTGCGGAAGGATCAGGAAGAACCACAGAAAAAGAATTTTCTCGTTTTTTAGAAATATCAATGTCCTCGAGTTATGAGCTCGAAACTCAACTAATTTTAATTTCCGAACTGTATGAAATCAATATTGAAGATGTTATAATGGATTTAAAAAGTATTCAATTTAAAATAGGAGCATTCAAAAGAACGCTTTCCTAAAATCTTAACATCACAATATCCTAAAATCGTAAAGTACTAAAATCAATATAAACAAGTAAATAAATAAAAATGAATATAGGTTTAAGAAAGTCAATGATTACCGGCGGCAAGGAGATAAGCGTCGAAACGGGAAAACTGGCAAAACAGGCTGATGGGTCTGTAGTGGTTCGCATGGGCGATACCATGTTATTAGCGACAGTGGTCGCAGCATCTGATGCAAAAGAAGGTGTGGATTTTTTACCGTTAACGGTAGATTACCGCGAGAAGTATGCGGCAGCCGGTAGATTTCCAGGAGGTTTTTTCCGAAGAGAAGCGCGTCCTTCTGAAACGGAGATTTTGGTTATGCGTTTGGTGGATAGAGCTTTACGTCCTTTGTTTCCAGATGATTACCATGCGGAAGTGCAAGTGATGATTCAGTTACTTTCATATGATGGCGTAAATAATCCAGATGCATTGTGTGGATTTGCAGCTTCTGCGGCAATCGCTGTTTCTAACATTCCATTTAACGGGCCAATGTCCGAAGTAAGAGTTGGACGTGTTGATAGTCAATACATACTTAATCCGACAATGGCAGAAATGGCATTATCTGATATCGATATCGTAATTGCCGGAACAATGAAAGACATTAACATGTTGGAAGGTGAAATGCAAGAGATTTCTGAAGCAGAATTGGTTGAAGTTTTCAAAATTGCACATGCTGCCATTAAGGAACAATGTCAATTTCAATTAGACTTAGCGGCTCAGATTCCAACAGCAAATCCGAAGAGAGAATATTCGCACGAAAATCACAATGAAGATGTAAAAGCGAAGGTTTATGAACTAGCCATGGAAAAATGCAAAGATGTTGCTCGCATGGGATTGGCTAACAAGGCGAAAAGAACAGAATTGTTCGATGAAATCAAATCAGAAGTTAAAGCCGCATTTACAGATGAAGAACTCGTTGAAGTAGGGAAATTCATTTCTCCTTATTTTTCGCAAGTTAAGAAAAAGGCAGTTCGTTGGGTAATGTTGAATGAGCGTAAACGTTTAGACGGACGTAATTTTGACGAAATCAGACCAATTTGGGCTGAGGTGGATTACTTGCCGATGGTTCACGGTTCTGCAGTATTTACGCGTGGTGAAACTCAATCACTAACAACCTTGACTTTAGGTGGTAAAATGGATGAGCAATTAATCGATGGTGCGACATTCCAAGGAACTGAGAAGTTTTTATTGCATTACAATTTTCCTCCATTTTCAACAGGTGAAGCAAAACCACTTCGTGGAACATCGAGAAGAGAAATTGGTCACGGAAACTTAGCTCTGAGAGCTTTGAAGCCGGTTCTACCAGCAGATAATGCATACACTATTCGTTTAGTTTCTGATGTATTGGAGTCAAACGGTTCTTCTTCAATGGCAACTGTATGTGCGGGAACATTAGCGCTAATGGATGGTGGTGTTCAAATAACAGCTCCGGTTTCAGGCATCGCAATGGGATTGGTGGCGGATGAAGGTAAATTTGCAGTTCTTTCTGATATCTTGGGTGATGAAGATCATTTAGGAGATATGGACTTTAAAGTTACGGGAACAGCCAAAGGAATTACGGCTTGTCAAATGGACATTAAAGTAGATGGTCTTCCATACGAAGTATTGATTCAAGCTTTAGATCAAGCGAGACAGGGTCGTTTACATATTTTAGAGAAAATTACAGAAACCATTTCTACACCGAGAACTACGTTTAAGCCACAAACTCCGCGAATTGAAGCGTTTAATGTTCCAAATGAAATGATTGGTGCCATTATCGGACCTGGAGGTAAAATAATTCAAGGTTTACAGAAAGAAACACATACTACAATTACAATCGAAGAATTACCAACTGGTGAGGGTAGAGTTCAAATTCTATCTAACAATGGTGATGATATGAATGAAGCTATTCGCCGAATCCGTTTAATCGCTTTCCCTCCAACAGTTGATGAAGGTGCTACCTATACCGGTAAGGTGAAATCAGTAAAAGATTTCGGTTGTTTTGTTGAAATTTTACCTGGAACAGATGGTTTAATTCATATTTCAGAATTCAACTGGGAGAAAGTTGCCAAAATGGAAGATGTTGTGAAAGAAGGCGACGTGCTTGATTTCAAAGTTGTTGGAAAAGATCCGAAAACAAAAAAATGGAAACTATCTCGTAAAGTCTTATTACCGAGACCAGAGCGCAAGGAAGAAACTCCTCAAGCTTAATTAACAACTTGAATTAAGTTATAAACAAAGGCGGCTTCGGTCGCCTTTGTTCATTTTTAATAAACTTGGAATTAACATCGATTGATTAATTTTGACGAAAATTATTTTAAATGAAAAAAATAAATATTCTTTTAGTTGCATTGATTTCTAATCTAGTTTTGAATGCGCAGGTTTTTGAATCATTTTCATACAGTGGTGCGCTTAACGCAAATGGTTGGACAACCCATAGTGGTGTAATTCCTGGTCAGTTTCAAACCTTGTCATCATCTTCAGATTGCCAAAATAGTTTGTATTTTTCGGGACTTGAATCATCATCTGGAAATAGAACAACATACGTTGCTGGGAACACAGAGGATATTAACAAAGCGATAACGGGAATTACCGGAACAGGTTATTTTTCTTTTATTCTTAATGTGCCATCAACAGCCGGACTTCACGTTAATACAGCTGCGGGAGATTACTTTATCGGATTTGGTGGAGCAGCAGGAAATCCAATGACATCTTTGGCATCACGAGTTTTTATAAAAGCAGGTGCAACAGCAAATACATTTGTGTTGGGTTTAACAAACAATAGCGGAACAGGAACAAGCACTACTTGGAATGCAACAGAATATCCATGTGGAACTAGTATTTTTGTTGTGGTTAAATTAAATATCTTAACTAGCCCAATTTCCGCTTCCATGTGGATAAATCCTATTCCTGGTTCTACTGAATCTATTGCCAATACATTGAATAACTCAGGTATAACTGCACTTGCAGCATTTGGATCCATCTATTTAAGACAAGGCGGGACTGCAACTTCAGGAACTGGAAATCTTCAAATCGATGAGATTAGGGTTGGATCAACTTGGGAATCTGTAACACCTGCTTGTAATCAAATTTTTACTTGGTATCCAGATTTAGACGGAGACGGTTTTGGAGGAACTTCGCCAATTGTGCAATCATGTTGTCAGCCTGCAGGATATGTTGCTAATAATACCGATTGTGATGATACCAACGCCGCTTTAAATCCAAATGCAATTTGGTATGCAGATACTGATGGAGATGGATTTGGTGATTTGAATTCAACTCAAAATTCCTGTACACAGCCTTCTGGATACGTCTCGAATTCAACGGATTGTAACGATAACAACACTCAAGCTAATTCACTTTCTACCTTCTATATAGATGCTGACAACGATGGATTTGGAAATCCAACCGTAAGTATTCAAAATTGCGGTCAACCTACTGGTTATGTTGCAAACAATACGGATTGCGATGATTCAAATATTTCAATAAATCCGAGTGCAACTGAAATAGCAGATAACATTGACAACGATTGTGACGGATTAATAGATGAAGGATTTGCGATTTTAACTTGGTATCTAGACACCGATCAAGATGGATTTGGTGGTTCTGATTCTGTCCAATCTGTACTTTCACCCGGAGCAAACTATATTTTAATTGATGGTGATTGTGATGATAATTTAGCCTCTATTAACCCGAATGCTCAAGAAGTTTGTGATGGAATTGATAATAATTGTGATGGTTTAGTAGACAATGGATTAACATTCACAACTTTCTACGCTGATGCTGATCAAGATGGATATGGAAACATAAATGATTCCTTAGTTGCGTGTTCTCAACCTACTGGATATGTTTCCAATAGTTCAGATTGTGACGACAACAATGCAGCTTTGAATCCAGGTGCTACAGATATTCCCTTAAATGGAATTGATGAAGATTGTAATGGAGTTGATGCGCCACTAGTTCCTGTTAATTTGGGGATTTATCAATTTGCAGGTACAGTTGATTGTGCCACACAAGATAACGCAGCTACAAACACAAATATCGATCTTACTTTTTCAAATTTCAATGGAGTTGGAACGAATTGTGCTGCAGGGGGAGGAGTATTTAATAGATCCGGTTGGAATACATTTCCAACAGTTGATTTGAATCAGTACAATGAATTTTCTGTAACCGCCAGTGATTGCAAGGTGATGGATTTGGATCGAGTTGCCTTCAAATTCAGACCAAGTGGGTCTGCAGGTTCACCTGTTTGGCATTTGCGTTCAAGTGTAGACAATTTCTCTACGGATATTGATTCTGGAACAGGTGTAAATGTGAATAATGCTTATTTGGATGATACTGTTTTCTTGACGAATCATACCAATTTAACTCAGGTAACTTTTCGATTTTATATTACGGAAATGCTCGGAACTACAACTACATGGAGAATGGACGATCTTTCACTTTTTGGTAATGTCCTAACACTATCACCTCAGTTGTACTATGCTGATGGTGATGGAGATGGTTATGGAAATCCATTAATCGATACACTTTCTTGTACGATACCCGCAAATTATGTATTGGATAATACCGATTGTGACGACGCAAATAATTTGATAAATCCTTTAACTATTTGGTACTTTGATAATGATGGGGATCAAATCGGTGATTCTTTACAGACATTTATCGGTTGTT
>JBILIY010000101.1:0-5189 GCA_044368815.1 Crocinitomicaceae bacterium | reverse complement strand
AAAGAATGTCGGATAACGATTACATAGCATATTCAGAAGAAGAAAAGTCGACAACAAATCAGTCGAAAGTTGATTCCAAAAAGGATTCTAAAAAGGAGCGTTCTGTAAAAACGAGTGCGCTTACACAGATTTTAAATGGTGATTTCCTGACACGTGAATTTGTTTTAAATAACCTCAATTACATTTTCTTCGTGATTTTGCTTCTCTTATTAGTTGTTGGAAAAGGATATTACGGAAAGCAACTATCAGATGACATCAACGCAGCACAGCAAGAAGTTGATCAAAACGCAGCGGAATACATTGAATCAAAAGCAAAACTAGAAACGGTTACTCGTCGCTACAAACTTGTTGAAAAATTAGAAAAACGACAGTTAAAGGAAACGCAGAACGCCACAAAAGTTATTCGAGTTAAAAAGATAGTAAATGAGTAAGGATAACAAGAATTTCTTGTATTACCGAGCCTATCTGATCTATTTCGGATTCGTGCTCATTATGCTTGTTGTTTTATACAAAACGATTTCACTGCAATTTGAGGGGAGAAAAAACATTTTTGATGCTGCAGATGAGACTTTACCTGTTCGAACTGTAAGTCGAATTCCACGAATGGGCGATATTTTAGATCATAATCTAACACCTCTTGTGACTTCGGTGACTTATTACGACGTTCATATGGATCCGACAGTTGTTGACCAGGAATTATTTGATGCGGAAGTTTATGAACTAGCACAAGGACTCAATCGTATGTATCCTAAAAAAACAGCTCACGAATACGAAAATGCAATTCGTTCTGCTCGGGAAAATGGATCCCGCTATCTGCTTCTTCAAAAAAATGTGACTAATGATGAGCGAAAGTTACTTCGTGAACTTCCTATTTTCAGAGAAGGCAGAATGAAGGGCGGATTAATTGATACCGATGAAACCATCAAACGTCAATTTCCAAATGGTAGTTTACTAAGAAGAACATTAGGCTATTATAAGAACGACAATGGAAAAGAACTGAAAGTTGGTATTGAAGGAGCATTTATTAATTATTTAAAAGGTGAAGAAGGAAAAGAGATAGAACATAAAATATCTACGGGATGGAAGAAAACAGGACAAATTACCAAAGAGGCCATTGAAGGAGCGGATGTTATTTCAACTTTGGATAAGGACATTCAAGAGTTCGCACATTCAGAATTAGAAAAGCAATTACGTGACATGAAAGCCGAGCATGGTTGTGTAATCGTAATGGATGTAAAAACAGGTTTCGTTCGTGCTATGGCAAATCTCGAGCGTGCAGCTGATGGTAGTTTCATTGAAGGATTTAACCACGCAATAGGAACAAAGGAGGTTCCTGGTTCCACATTCAAGTTAGCTTCCTTAATGGCGGCGCTAGAAGATGGAAAGATCAATATCATGGATAAAGTGGATGCTGTTGGATCTTATGTATTACCAGGTAAAACATTTACAGATTCAAATCATGGAATGGGTTATGGGAGAATAACCATCAAACATTCCTTTGAAAAATCATCCAATGTTATCGCAAAAATCATTTACAATGCTTACCGAAAAGACCCAGAGCAGTTTTTAGCAAGATTAAAACAATTTGGCTTACTAGATCCACTCGGAATTGATTTAAGCGGAGAGCCAAAACCTCATTACCTGCAACCAGGAGATAATGGGTGGTGGTCTTTGACCATTCCAATGATGGCAATTGGTTATGAAATTCAACAAACGCCATTGCAAACATTAGCTTTTTATAATGCAGTTGCGAATAATGGAAAGTTCCTTCGCCCGCAGTTCGTTGAAGAAATTAGACGTTCTGGTCAAACGATTAAAAAGTTCGAACCGTATGTTTTAAATGAAAAAATTTGTTCTCAACCGACCTTAGACGCGATGAAAGAGTGCCTGAAAGGGGTCATGACTGATGGAACAGGAGCGGCTTTGGAAAGTATGGAATTTAAAATCGCAGGCAAAACAGGGACTGCCAAACTAGTGAGTCAAGGTGGTTATTCTTCTGAAGAAAAATTAAGTGAATACCAAGCTTCATTCGTTGGTTATTTTCCAGCCGACGACCCGATTTACTCCTGTATTGTTGTGATTTCAAAACCAAAAGTTGCTTATTACGGAGCTGCTGTTTCAGGAACTGTTTTCGCGGCAATCGCCAATAAAGTTTATGCCTCGACTTTAAAATACCACGATGCAGTCAATGAGAAAAAACAAAAGTCGAATCAAGTCCCCTTGGTTAAATCTGGAAATAAACGAGATATCACTTCAGTATTAAAGACTTTAAAAGTGCGTTATCAATTGAATTATGAAGGTGAATGGTTATCTACAGACACATTAAAAGGTTCAGTGCATTTAAACAGAAAAGAAATCCCAAAAGACAAAGTCCCTAATGTCTATGGAATGACAGCTAAAGATGCGATTTATCTGCTTGAAAGTCGTGGTTTGATTGTGAAAATGAAAGGTTACGGACGCGTCGTTTCGCAATCCATTTTGACAGGAACGGATATAACCAAAGGTCAATTGATAAAAATTGAATTGAGATGAAGGCATTGAATGTATTAATGGAAAACATCAATTTCAAACTCATTAATGGAAGTTTGGATCAAAATGCGACTGACTTGGTTTTCGATTCAAGAAAGGCCGTTGCTGAATCGGTTTTCTTTGCAATCGTAGGTTTTACAAACAATGGGCATCAATTCGTTCAACAAGCTTACAATCAAGGATGCCGAATTTTTGTGGTTCAAGAAAAAGTTGAATTACCTGAGCATGCAACCATTATTTTAGTTTCAAACACTTCTGAAGCTCTTGGTTTAATGGCTTGTAATTACTATGGGAATCCATCCAAGAAATTAAAATTGATTGGAATTACAGGGACAAACGGGAAGACTACAACAACTACTTTGCTTTTTAACCTTTTTATGAATTTGGGCTACAAAGCTGGTTTGATTTCAACGGTAGTCAATAAAATTGGAACCGAAGTAATTCCATCGACGCACACAACACCAAATCCGGTTGAATTAAATCAACTTTTGGATAAAATACTAAATGCAGGCTGTGAATACTGCTTTATGGAAGTAAGCTCGCATGCCGTTCACCAACATCGAATTGCCGGTTTGGATTATAAAATTGCCGTTTTCACCAACATTACGCACGATCATTTAGATTACCATAACACATTCGCAGAATACATTCGAGTGAAAAAAGCCTTTTTCGATGGGTTAAGCAGAGATTCTTTCGCACTTACCAACGCTGATGACAAAAATGGGATGGTAATGTTACAAAATACAATTGCCAAGAAGCATTCTTTTGCACTCAAAACCCCTGCTGATTTCAAAGGAAAAGTAATTGAAAATGCGCTTTCTGGCCTGGTTATGACGATAAATAATACGGAAGTCTATTCGAGATTAGTCGGTGATTTTAACGCATACAACTTATTGGCAGTATTCGGTGTAGCCTCAATCTTAGGAATTGAAGAATTAGAGGTTTTGAGGGTATTAAGCAACTTGGAATCGGTTGAAGGTAGATTTCAATACTTACGAAGTAAAAACGGAATTACTGCAATTGTTGACTATGCTCATACTCCTGACGCCTTAGAAAATGTTTTGAAAACAATTCGCGGAATACGCAAAGGCTCAGAGCAAGTTATCACAGTTGTGGGATGCGGAGGAGATCGCGATAAAACAAAACGTCCAAAAATGGCTTCGATTGCTGCTGAAATGAGCGATAAAGTCATACTAACCTCTGATAATCCAAGAACTGAAAATCCGGCAACAATTTTAGAAGAAATGGAAGCAGGTCTTGATGAAAATCAACAATTGAAGTCCCTAACCATTCAAGATCGGAAACAAGGAATTAAAACCGCAATTTCATTAGCTAATTCTGGAGATATCATTTTGATAGCTGGGAAAGGACACGAGAAATATCAGGAAATTATGGGTGTTCGCCACGATTTTGATGATTTGAAAATAACGAACGAATTGTTTAACCAACTGAAGAAATAATGCTTTACTACTTATTTGATTATTTGGATAAATTGAATTTCCCTGGAGCAGGATTATTCGACTACATTTCTTTCCGTGCAGCAATGGCTTTGATTACATCGCTTATTGTTTCAATCTTCTTCGGAAAGAAAATCATTGGAGCCCTAAAAAAGCAGCAAATTGGCGAAACGGTTCGAGATTTAGGTCTCGATGGACAAATTCAAAAGTCAGGAACGCCAACAATGGGTGGAATCATCATTCTGAGTGCGATTCTGATACCGACTTTGCTTTTTGCCAAGTTGCACAACGTATATGTAATCACGATGATTATCTCAACAATTTGGTTGGGTCTCATTGGTTTTTTAGATGACTACATTAAGGTTTTCAAAAAAAACAAAGAAGGTCTTAAAGGAAGATTTAAGATTATCGGTCAAATAGGTGTTGGATTGATTGTCGGATGTATTCTCTATTTCTCTGAAAATGTAGTTGTTCACAAGCGAGTTCTAGCAAATTACAAGCTTCAGGCAGATGAAGAATTTGTTTCACAACATCACATACAAAACGAAGGCGAAAATTTTAAATGGATCAAAACGGATGATATGACCACCACAATTCCATTTATTAAAGGCAATGAATTCAATTACAACTGGTTAATCGGTGATTGGCAAAAATCTTATGGTTGGTTGTTGTTTATTCCAATTGTCATTTTCATCGTAATCGCGGTTTCCAATGGAGCAAACATGACCGATGGGTTGGATGGGTTAGCAACAGGAACATCTGCTATTATTGGTATTGCTTTAGCGGTTTTAGCCTACGTTAGCTCACACGCCAAATTCGCTGATTACTTGAATGTAATGTATATTCCTCACGCAGAGGAACTGGTGATTTTCATCAGTGCTTTCGTAGGTGCGTGTATCGGATTTTTATGGTACAACTCCTTCCCCGCTCAGGTTTTTATGGGCGATACAGGAAGTTTGGCACTTGGCGGAATCATCGCGGTATTTGCTATTTCGATTCGAAAAGAATTACTCATTCCTGTCTTATGTGGAATTTTCTTGATTGAGAATTTATCGGTGATGTTGCAAGTAGGCTATTTCAAACTGACCAAAAAACGCTTCGGTGAGGGCCGACGAATTTTCCTAATGGCACCGCTTCATCACCATTATCAGAAAAAAGGAATCCATGAAGCGAAGATCGTTTCACGATTTTGGATTGTGGCGA
>JBILIY010000100.1:0-5207 GCA_044368815.1 Crocinitomicaceae bacterium | reverse complement strand
GTTATTGCTGGGGCTGGATCTGGTAAAACGAGGGTTTTAACTTATCGTATTGCCTTTATGCTCGAACAGGGAATCGATCCGTTCAATATTTTAGCTTTGACTTTCACCAATAAAGCAGCTCGCGAAATGACCGAGCGTATTTCAAATATTGTTGGCGGACAAGAAGCGAAAAATATTTCGATGGGAACTTTTCACTCCGTTTTTTCTAAAATATTAAGATTCAACGCCGATCGAATTGGATTTCCAAACAATTTCACCATTTACGATACGCAAGATTCAAAAAGCCTTATCAAAGACATTGTCAAAGAATTCAATTTGGATGACAAAACGTACAAGGCAAGTGGCGTTTTCGGTCGAATTTCATCAGCAAAAAATAGCCTCATTTCACCCGAGGCGTATTTGAATAACGAAATTCAATTGGAAGACAAACAATCACGTAGACCAGAAATTGGAAGAATATATCAAACATATGCGAATCGTTGTCAGAAATCGGGTGCAATGGATTTTGACGATTTACTTTATTTTACCAATGTTTTACTTCGTGATTTCCCGGAAGTACTTCATTATTATCAGCAAAAGTTTCAATACATTCTTGTGGATGAGTATCAGGATACAAATTATGCTCAATACTTGATTGTGAAAAAACTGGCTGCAGGATTTGAAAACATCTGCGTTGTTGGAGACGACGCGCAAAGCATCTATTCATTTCGTGGAGCGAACATTCAGAACATTTTAAACTTCCGTCAAGATTATCCCGATTTCAAATTATTCAAACTC
Source organism: Crocinitomicaceae bacterium (assembly GCA_044368815.1). Classification (GTDB taxonomy): domain Bacteria; phylum Bacteroidota; class Bacteroidia; order Flavobacteriales_D; family Crocinitomicaceae; genus UBA952. The sequence goes on along the minus strand of JBILIY010000100.1, from coordinate 4,430 downwards.
GAGCAAAACTATCGAAGCACCAAAAACATTGTTGAGGCCGCAAACAGTGTCATTAAAAAGAATAAAGACCAAATCAATAAAAAAGTTTGGACTGATAATATCATTGGCGAAAAATTAAAAGTTGTGCGAACGCTAACTGACAACGAAGAAGGTAAAACGATCGCCTCTCGCCTATTTGAAACAAAGCAATCTGAAGGAGTAAGTTGGAACGACTTTGCAATTCTTTATCGAACAAACAAACAATCACGTGCATTCGAGGAAGCGCTTAGAAAATTAAATATCCCCTATCGAATATACGGTGGATTATCTTTCTATCAACGAAAGGAAATAAAAGATTTGTTAGCTTATTTCCGCTTAGCAGCCAACCCTAGAGATGAAGAAGCTTTAAAACGAGTAATTAATTACCCAAAACGAGCCATAGGTAAAACGAGTATCGAAAATGTCATTATAGCTGCCAATAGACACAACGTGTCTATGTGGGATGTGATTACCGATTTCAATCAATATCCTGCGGATGTGAATTCAGGAACAAAGTCAAAAATATATGAGTTCACAACGATGATTTCTAGCTTTAACGCAGAATTAAATAAGTTAAATGCCTATGAATTAGCTGAAACGATTGCAAAATCTTCGGGTATTTTATACGAATTGAAAGCTGAAAAAGACAAAGGTCCTGAAGAGGTTGAGCGACTTCAAAACATAGAAGAATTGTTATCAGGTATTCAAGAGTTTGTGAAATTGGACGAAACAGAAGAGTTTAAATCACTTTCGGACTTCATGATTGAAGTCGCACTTTTAACGGACGCCGACGAAGACAAATCTGAAGAAAGAAATCACATTTCATTGATGACTATTCATGCAAGTAAAGGATTAGAATTTCCGCACGTTTCTCTAGTCGGTCTAGAGGAAAATTTATTCCCTTCACAAATGGCCTTGAACACGAGAACTGAATTGGAAGAAGAACGCCGACTTTTTTACGTGGCCGTTACACGCGCAATGAAAACGTGTACACTTTCCTATGCTTCTTCTCGATTCACATGGGGGCAATTAATCAGTTGTGAACCAAGTCGTTTCATTGATGAGATTGAGCCCGAATATTTGCAGTTCGAAACCCCACAACGCGGATCCGGAAGATCGCTTATGGGTGGAGGTTTTGAGCGAACATTTACGGGAGGATTAAATAAGACGCCTGAGGTTTCTCGTCCAAACCTGCGATCACTAAATGATATTCAAGGAAAATCAAGTTCTTCAAATTCAAGCGAACAAGATATCAAAGTTGGATATAACGTTGAACACGATCGATTTGGAAAAGGAAAAGTAACCAAGCTAGAAGGATCAGGTGCCGACAAAAAAGCAACGATATTTTTCCCGCATCACGGCAGTAAAACCGTTTTATTGCGTTTCGCTAATTTGAAAATAATCGAAGATTAAATTATCGTGAAACGAATTGGTTTACTGTCAGATACACATAGTTATTTAGATCCAAAAATTAAATCTTACTTTGCGGATGTTGATGAAATTTGGCATGCTGGCGACATCGGCTCAATGGAAGTCTTGGACGAACTTTCAGCTTTCAAGCCAACTCGTGCCGTATGGGGAAACATTGATAATCACGAAATTCGACGAGAAACAAAAGAATTCCTGAGATTTAAAATTGAAGAAGTAGATGTATTAATCACTCACATTGGAGGTAGACCTCAAAAATATTCGAAACCAGCTTTTGAGGAATTGCTAAAAAATGGAGCTCCAAAACTATTTATTTGCGGACACTCACACATTACCTTAGTTCAAATGGATAAACGATTTAATATGTTGTGGATGAACCCCGGCGCCTGTGGATTCAAAGGATTTGATACTGTGAAAACAGTTCTGAGGTTTTCTATTACAGGTGATCGAATTCACGATTTGGAGTTAATTGAATTGGGAAAACGAGTGTGATTTTTTGTCAAAAAGATTTTTTATGAGTTCAAAACAAATAAAATAGACTGGCTATTTCTTGATTTCTTTGATGTTCTATTCTATTAAAATGATTTATATTTGAGAAAGGAATTCCTGTAATTTCTAACTAATTTTCAAGAGTCTATGCGAATTTTAACGTTTTTGTTCCTACTTATTAATTGTAAATCGTTTTTCGGTCAAATTCAATTTTACAAAACCTACTCCGGCAACGGATATGATAAAGGTGAAGGAATTGTTCAACTTGAAGATTCATCCTATTTAATCACAGGAAGTTCAAGCAGTTGGAGTGAAAATTCAGATGCATTCTTACTGCATTTGGATAGTTTAGGTAATTATTTATGGAGTAGAAATTATGGGGGACAAGAATCTGATGGAGGAAGACGCGTTCTTTACAATACTGATTTAGGAATTTACGTTGCAGGTTATTCAAATTCCTATAGTTCAACTGGTGATTTTGATGCCTATTTATTAAAGACTGACCTCAATGGAAACGACCTATGGCATAAAACCTATGGAGAAGCTGATTCCTGGGAACGAATCAACGATGCAGTTATGACTTTGGATTCTGGAATTATTATGGTTGGTGAAACAGTCGATATGTCAAATGATAACTCAGATTTATACATTGTTCGAACAACAAAAGATGGGGATACCCTTTGGACAAAAACCATTGGAGGCATAGGAAAAGATATCGCTAATTCAATAATTAAGTTCAATAACAATTACTTGATTGGTGGACAGTACTACATTCCCGATTCGAATATGGTTAAAGGATTTGTCCTTGAAATGAATGATCAGGGTAATGTCTTGAGATTCGATACAATTTCCGATAGACCTGGTAATTGCGTTGTTACTGACTTGTCACTGGGTGTTGGAAAATACTATGTGATTGGATATAGAGAAAATACATCCTCATTCAATGACTATTATGGAGTTTATAATATGGACGGAACACTACTTAGTCATTACACGAGCGTAGCCCAAGGATATAGTACGATTCCAAACGAAATTGCATTTATTTCTTCTTCGGATAGAGCAGCAATTGGTTATCAATCGATTAACCCAGGTACGAATCAAGATGCCTTTGATTTAGCAATCGCTTATTATGAAACTCAAAATTTGTATTACATTACTCAAACTTGGTCTGCAGCAATTACAAATGACGGAGAAGACAAAATAAATGATTTGATTCCAACAAGCGACGGAGCTTTTGTTGTCGTTGGATTTAACTCAATTATGGATGATGGAATTGTTCAACAAAATGGGGGGAGCAATATTTTTGTTGCTAAAGTTGGCCCAAACAATATTTTTCCGAGTGATGTAAATTCCACATTAACGAATTTAGTTGGACTTTCTGAATCAAAGGAAAATGATCAAATTAAAATTTATCCAAATCCATTCAATGAAATTCTAAAAATTCAGAATTCAACAAATATGCCTTGTGAAGCTTCCTTATTCAATCAAATTGGAATTCAGGTTTGGTCAGAGAAAGTTAATGGAAAAACGGAAATCAACACCTCTAATCTTCCTTCAGGAATTTATTTTCTTCAAATTGATTCTGATATACACAAAGTGATTAAGCAGTAATCACTTCTTATCTTTCATTGGAAAATGTTGTATAAATAATTCACTAAACCCAAACGGAAAACGATCTAGATTAGCATCTGTCGACAAGAGAATAATCACTTCATTTTCGGCAATTTCCTTTTTAAAATCAATCGTTGAAACCAAAGTAGGCTTTTCATAGTGATCAGGATAAACTTCTTGGTTGTAAAACCAAAATTTACCATCATTAAAAAGACTAGATGAAAACCCGGCATTAAATATTCCCCAATAATAACTATCGGCAATAACTGTCGTTTTGTGTTTATTGTTTTCAGTCTTTTTAATTTCAAAAGTTGGATATGCCATCGGAAAAGTGGATGTCTGAAACATCAAGTTCAAACCTTCCCCAATGTCGTAATCCCTTTCTTTATTTTCAGATGAAATCTCAACTGAATTAATTTTTAGGGAAGGGTAATTTAAACCTGATTTAAGCTCAATAAATTTCACCAATGAATCCATAGCTAAAACCTCTCCATATTTGCTCCAATGTATGCCAGATTGCGGGAAAAGCGGGTATTTTGTTGACGATTTCATTTTTAGAAACCACGATTTCATATCCACAAAATTGACTTGATTTTTCTTCATTGATTGAACGTAATCTTCATAATTCGTTTGGCCTTTTTTTCTTTTACATGAATCAGGAAAATATTCTGGGAAATACGATCCTTTACCAGGAGCCAAAACAACAATGAGCGTCTTGTTCATTTCCTTTAATTTACGTTGAATATAAGTGAGCCGTTCAACATTTTTGGTTATACTATCCCTTCCTACATAATCTAATCCATAGTAAGATTTGATGTAGTTATATTCGAATAAATAACCGTTTTTACCAATTACAACTCCATTTGCTTGAACTTTATTGAACA
>JBILIY010000099.1:0-5210 GCA_044368815.1 Crocinitomicaceae bacterium | reverse complement strand
AAATACCTCATAATTGCACTTGTGGAATTAAATGTTATTTGCGTTTATTTTTTAATGCGCCCCCACCGAGTACCTCATCATCCTCCAAAAATAACCGACATCGTTCATTTTGACAAAGACACTAAATTAAAAATTGACAAAATGGAAAAAGCGCATTTCATTGAGATGAAGAAACAATTTAAAACAATGAAAGTGATACGTGAACAGATTTTTTTGAGTATAAACAATTCGGATAAAATAAACTTTGACTCAGTTTTCACTGAATTAGCTACTAACCAAAAGGAAATTGAAAAATCGCGTTTTCAGTATTTTTCTGACATCAAAAGTCTGTGCAATGAAAAACAAGCTAAAGAGCTTGATTTATTCGTAAAAAGGATGCTTGATCATGAATCCATGCGAAGACCAAAAAGAAAATGAGGAATTTAATTTTTCTTCTTGTCTTCTTGAATTTTAACCTTAATGCTCAATTGAACTTTCAATTTACTTGGGGAAATCAGACCATAGAAAACAATAAAAGATATTATTTCAATGATAAAGATTGGATTGAATTTAGTGAACTAAAAATTTACCTTTCAAACTATTCTTTAAGTAAAAAAAACCGTGGGGTTATTTTGAAATCAGTAGACTTAATTGACAATGAAAATTCGGAATCGAAAGTCATTCTTGATTCCATAAACACCAATTTTTTTGAAACCTTAACTTTTCACTTTGGGCTTGATAGTATAATCAATACATCTGGAATCCTCGATGGTGATTTGGATCCTATGAATGGCATGTATTGGGCCTGGAACAGTGGTTATATTCACTTAAAAATGGTCGGAAAATCATCGCTCGTTCCAACCACAAAAAATGAATTTGAATTTCACCTTGGAGGATATCGAAAACCAAATGAAACCTATTTCGATGTCACGCTTCCAATCAACGGAAATACCCTGAAATTAAATCTAAAATCCTTGTTTCTAAATCACATCGATTTCAACAAAACATCGAAAATAATGATTCCAGGAGCAACGGCAAAAAAGATTACTGACGCAACAGCCAATTTATTTTCAATCGAATGAAAAGAGCAGTTCTAGTTTTATTGATTTGTAGTTCATTCGTTTCAATCAGTTTTTTTTTGGAGCTGACAGAACATCCATTTTATGTTCCACAAGGTTGGCCTAATCCCGTTTACAATTTTGAAAACAATCCCTTGTCAAAAAACAAATTTGAATTGGGTAGAACACTTTTTTATGACCCTGATTTGTCTCGGGACAGCACGATTTCCTGTGCGAGTTGTCACCTTCAATATTCAGGTTTCACACACATCGACCATGCATTAAGTCATGGCATCGATGGGAAAATTGGAACTAGAAATTCTCCCGTGTTGATAAATTTGGCATGGAATAAATTCTTTCATTGGGATGGAGGCGCCGGAGATTTGAACCAACAAGCAATTAATCCGTTGACTCATTCGGGTGAAATGGACAACAACTTGAAAGAGATTTTAAGACGACTTAATAACTCTAAATTCTATCGCAAGAGATTTTTCATTGCTTTCAATGACTCAATTATCACAACGGAAAAACTTTTAAAAGCCTTGGCTAATTTCACCGTTTCCTTCGTTTCGGCTAATTCGAAATACGACTCCTACAAACGAGGTGAAATTGAATTCAACGAGCAGGAAAAAAACGGATATCGCCTGTTTCAAAAAAATTGTGCTTCTTGCCATGCCGAACCACTTTTTAAAATCGATGCATTTAAAAATAATGGACTTGCTTTAGATCCGGAATTAAAAGATGAAGGTAGAAAGACAATAACAGGAAACACGAAGGATTTTACTTTATTCAAAGTGCCGACACTTCGCAACATTGAATTCAGTTTTCCATACATGCACGATGGACGCTTTAAAAAATTACGTGAGGTAATAGATCACTATAACAGCTTACCCAAACGAAAAGAGTCGTTCAGTAAAGAACTGAAAAAAATCAATAAACCATTTACAGATATTGAATCAAAAGACCTGATAGCTTTTCTCAAAACTTTATCAGACAAGAAATTTTTGTATAATCCTATTTTCAGGTTTCAAAAAAATGAACGGCAAGCGCAAGAAAAATGAAATAATAATCTCTAACCTATTAAAATCAATTCTATGAAAAAGTTAATTATCACTTCCTTGTTGTCTGTTACACTTGGTAATTCATTCGCACAATTAAATCCAGCAATTACTTCTTGGCTGCAGAATACAAGCGGAATAATGGGTAGTCACTATGTTTCTGGAAACTCAACTGTAATAACTGACAATGTCGAAGCAAACATTCAAACTGTTCAATATTCAAACAGTTGGGTTTATGTGTCTACAAATGGTATTCCTGCATACCCTACGGGGCCTTTTTTAGATGGTAATCCAACGTTGGCGACTGATCAAAATGCAATCTTTAAAATCCCATTGAATCCAACACAAAATACGGGAAATTTAACTGCTACAACCGGCGGAAATATTGGAATTTTCATAAATGGCGTCGCTTTGTTTGATTATCGAGATGGTGTTGCATGGAATACAAGTACAAATTCGTTATGCGGCGGACTTCCTGGCATGTCACCTTGCCCTGGAGGTCCTGGCAGTTCCCAATCATGGAATCGAGATGCTGTATTGGCAGAAAAAGGAGGATTTGATTGTTCCAAAGGTCATCCTGCAAATGGAAATTATCACCACCACCAAAATCCGAGTGCATACAAACTTGATTTGAATGTAATTTCAACCGTTTGTAATCTTTATGATGCTGAAGGTTTATACGCGATTGATTCAACGGTTCATTCTCCTTTAATTGGGTTTTCCTACGATGGATTTCCAATTTATGGAGCCTATGGTTTTAAAAATGCTGACGGTACGGGAGGAATTACCCGCATTAAATCAGGGTTTCAATTAAGAAATATTACGAATCGTTTGGTATGGGCCGATGGGACTGATGTTGCGGATGGACCAGTCGTAAGTACCACATATCCCTTGGGCTATTTTCGAGAAGATTATGAATTTGTCTCACATCCTGGGCAAGCTGATTATTTGGATGAGCACAATGGTCGTTTTTGTATAACTCCGGAATATCCAAATGGAATCTATTGCTACTATGCCACCGTTAATGCAGATTGGAATTCGGCTTATCCGTATGCAGTTGGTCCTTATTTCTATGGAAATAAAACAGCTTCTAAGGTTACATCAATCGGAGAAACAGTTACCACATACACGAGCACTGCTGGAGTTGAAGACAAAATAATCGAATTTTCTATATTTCCGAACCCTGCAAATGATTTATTAATAATCCAAGTTAATGGTTTGAATGATACGGATTTGAATGTTGAACTCTTTGATCTTTCAGGAAAATTAATTGCTAAGAATAAAATACTTCAAGGAAGTACGATTTCATATTTCGATGTTTCAACCATTTATTCTGGAATTTACTTTTTGAAGATTGGAAACAAGACAATCGAAGTCAAAATTGGAATCTAGAATAATTTATTCAGATCTTTCGCATGCTTTATTTCAATCACCAAATCTGCGATTAAATCAATCTTCATATTTACTTGAACTCCTCCTGCGAAAATAGGTGTATTTCCAACGGCTACTTTTAGTTGTTGGAAATACTTTACCAAAAATTCATCCTCAACGGCGGTTAACCACGAAGTGATGACAGCACTAGGTTTTAATATTTTAACGCAATCCAAGGCTGACTCAAAAGGTAAACTTTGTCCGAGATAAACAGAGTTTAGACCTTTAAAACGTAGGAGAAACTGATAATACAAAAGACCTATTTCATGCCATTCATGTTCTGGAAGGAAAAGCATTATTGAAGGCTTACTAGAATCCGGAATGGGAAGCTTGTCTATTTCAGAAATAATTTTTTGCCTGATTAAATTTGAGATAAAATGCTCTTGTGCTGCTGAAATTGAACCAACCAACCACATTACTCCAATTCGGTCTAAGAAAGGAATTAAATGATGGGTAAATGTATTTTCTAAACCAACCTCCCTTATCAAATCATTCAAGGTGTCACGAAAGAGTAATTCATCTAACTGGATTAAGGCGAGTATTAACTTTTCTCCACTATTATCCAGTTCCGTGGACACCCTAATTTTCCAAACCAAATCGTTTATCTCCTCCTTGGAAAGATTGGCTATTTTAGATATTTTGTAACCGCTTTTATTTAAAAGACTAATATTCAATAAGTAAGTTAACTCATCATCCGTGTAGGTCCTTATTTGCGTATCGGTACGCTCTGGAATTAACAATGCGTATCGCTTTTCCCATATACGTAACGTATGAGCTTTGATACCCGTTAAAACCTCAATGTCTTTTATTTTATATTCTCCCACAACTAATGCTTTAACAACAGATAATCTAATTTGTTCAATCGGATAAATAAAATATCGGATATATCATCTACCTTTGACAAATGCTAATAAAAGAAGCCGTTTTCGTTGTTTCCAACACAGAAATTAAAAATTGCCCGACTGATAAAAAACCTGAATTCGCTTTTATTGGTCGTTCCAATGTCGGAAAATCTTCTTTGATTAATATGTTAACTGGAAAAAAAGGTCTTGCAAAAACATCAGGAACTCCGGGAAAAACTCAATTAATCAATCATTTTATAATAAATGACCAATGGTATATTGTCGATCTACCAGGTTATGGCTATGCAAGAGCCTCAAAAACCATGCGGTCGAAATGGGAAAAATTCATAGCAGATTACCTTACAAAACGCGAAACACTAATGAATATATTCGTTTTGTTGGATGCACGCCTAGAGCCCCAAAAAATAGATCTTGAATTTATGAATTGGTGTGGAGAAAAAGGGTTGCCGTTCTCAATGGTCTTCACCAAAATCGACAAGCTTTCGAGTTCGGTTCTTCAAAAAAACTTAGCTAAATACAAAAAGGAAATGCTTAAATATTGGGATGAAATGCCGCCTGTTTTTACAAGCTCAAGCACATCCGGTTTTGGTAGAGAGCAATTATTGAATTATATTGAAGTCATTATAAAATAACTTTATTCGAACCAAACTTTATTGAAGAAAGACTTAGGTCTATCAGAGTGAATAAACTTATTTCCACCAAAGGTTTTAATTACGGCAAAATAATTTTCACCAAACATGACTCTTACCCAATTCAAACCTTCTGGGTAGGTATCTGAAAGACCTTCGTAGATTTCAGTTCCGTTATCTAACATTTTTCTG